>JABJNB010000017.1 GCA_018659145.1 Rickettsiales bacterium | reverse complement strand
AGCTCCATATATATTTTCTTGTTGCCTTAGAATTGCTATTCGATCAGCACACTGACTTGCCCTCTTGCTAACTTTATTCCCAATGCCTTGCATAGCGGCTATTCTACCACCAGCATAAGATGACTGAGAAGATTCTGTTAAGAATGTCTTACCTAATCTTACCGCTCCCCTATTCGCTTCATGCCTATCCGGTAAAGCCAAGTAGGCCTGATCTAAATTTTGCCAAAAATTCTTTTCACCTCCTTTAGTAGAATCCATCGCAGAGATTAAATTCATATCCATGACAAATTGGCTATGATCCACTTTAACATCCTCATCCACTCCTTCATATAACAACATATCAAGATGCAAGTGAATTCCCTGACTCTTTAAATCTCCGTTAACTTCTTGAGCTTCTGCCTTTGTAAAAGACTTTGACTTCTCAGGTGACAACCTATCTTCAGAATCTAGAGCCTCATATTCTTGGCGCATTGAAGCATCAATAACCTCCTTTAATTTAGCGGTACTATCAAATCTTGCACTTCTAGTAAAACGCAGATTATCTATTTCAACCCCCAGAAGATTAGCAGGAGATCCATTTTGACCATTAATATTTTCCTGCTTCCATTCCAAGCCATTTATTAACTTTGTTAATAACTCTTCTAACCCGATTCGTTTACCATATTCCGCTGATACCTTGCCTAGAAAAGATTTTACATTAGGAGCCAAGGAACTTTTCTTGGGCGATTCTAACTTGCTCGATAGCTGGTACTTTAAAAGTTCATCTTTCATACCTTTAATTAAAGCATCATTTTTTTTCGAAGGCTTTTGAGCTGATTCACTGTCAAATACCACGCCATCAATATCTAATGCCCTTAATTCTCCAGACAACCCTTCTATCTCGGTCTTTACAACCCTAAGGTCACCTTCTTTATCTAAATAATAGATAGGAAAATCATCTCTTGAACTTTGAAAATCCTTATAAGATTTTTTTAATCCTTGTGAACCTGCCTCCCCTTCCGCTTTCTCTACCGCTTTCTCTGCCACTTTCCCTGCTGCCTTCCCTTTATTTTTTTTATCAAAAAAACTAGAAACTCTCATAACAATACTCACCAAAAATCAATCGTGATATTAATCATACAGTTTTTTGCCCAAGATGTCAACTCAATAGCAACATTACACTTGATAAAAAATGAGCCACTGGCTGCCTTACTCCCCCCATAAAATTATATATACTAATATAAATGACCTACACCTTATTCTCATAACTTTATTTTGAGGTTCAATATTATGCCTTTAGAATCATTAAGCCCTTATTATTCAAAGCTTGGTCACAGTTTCTGCAAAAGTTTTTTCAGTATTGGAGGGCATGATTAACAGACTGTATCGCAATATAATTGCGACAGAGTTTTTCGATAAAGACTTTGGATTTTATGGAATGTTTTTGCACGTATAACTAGAGCTGTTCGGAAAAGATACTTTATAATAACACATGTCTTGAACGGCAAAGGCTTTCTAATTATATTATAAGCAGCCTATAAATGCTGCTCATCCAATACAGCCGAGATAGCAAGATCAATTAGGGTTTGTAAAAAAGACTTGATATTCTATATATTTTAGATTTTAGCTCACAACTCCTGCGATTAAATATGCAGATAAACTAATTTTACTAAAACAGAACATTCTCTAATGCTTAACATTTTATTCGTATTTATCATTGGCATAATTTTTGGCAGCCTAGCATCCCTACTAAGTTACCGAATTCCAAAAGGTGAGGATGTTTTTGTAAAAAGATCTCACTGCACAAAATGCAATACCAAACTTGGCATCTTAGAGTTACTTCCCCTAATATCTTATTTTTCTCAAAAAGGTAAATGTAAATATTGCCATAATAAAATTTCCATTCGCTATCCAATCATCGAATCCTTATGCGGATTAATGTTTGTATTTATTTATTTAAGCTTCGGCTACTCCACCCTTAACACCCTGATCTTCCTGATATTCTTTGTATTATTTGTTGCATCTTTAATTGATATAGAAACTTATGAAGTTCCACTTAAGCTGCAGATTTTACTACTAATTACCGCTTACGCCTTTGGGGTTCTAAGTGGTTTGGATATTTCTCAATTACTTACTCACCCTCTCTATGTTTATATTGGTGGCATTTGCCTCAAATATACTTTTTACTTCATCAGAGGCAAAGATGGATTAGGCCTCGCGGATATTAACTTAACTTTTATTGTAACAATATTTCTTGGTATAGAAGATTTTGTTTATTTTATGTTTATATCAGGAGTTCTTGGCGTAATTTTTGGCTTAGTATGGCAAAGGTTATATAAAAAGAATATTTTTCCATTTTTCCCAGCATTGTCGATTGCATTTTTAATTTGTTATGGGATATTGTGACAGGTAAATATTTTTACTAAGATAACAATTCAGCTAGCACCAAAATTAATCTAAAATTTAATAAAAGAGTTGATGCAATTTTTATTACTAGTCACTTCATTCTTTATGCTCTCGGGATGTAATATAATCAAAAATATTGATAAAAAAGATCCCTACGATACTCGCACAAATCTATCTCGAGATGACTACAAGACATCCCTACTCACTCCCAGGTCAAATGCACAACAAGAAAATTTCTCGGAACGTAAGGTTAAAAATAATTTAAAATTCGAGCAAATGCTTCTGGCCCCAACCAAGCCAAAGCTTGCAGATAATAAATTAATCACCTTGTCAGTTACAGAAGATGTTCCGATCAAGGATGTCATTATTGAGCTAGCCCGTATCGCCGATGTTGAAACTCAAATTAGCCCCAATATTTCTGGTAACGTTATATTGATGGTCAAAGACAGGCCTTTCCAAGAAGTAATTGAGAGTATTGCAGAATTAACTAACTTAAAAATCACCGTTAATAATGGCATCTTAAAAGTAACCAACGATGTGCCTTATATCGTCAATTATAATTTAAAATTTCTAAATTTTATTCGAAATAACTCTTCCTCTATAGCAATATCAACATCAACAGGAGCAGATGAGATTACAACAGGTGGAACAACTAATATCACATCAACAACAACTGGTGATTTGTGGTCAGATATTGCTATTAACTTATCCCAAATAATTGGGGCTGAGCTAGAGAGTACCGAAGAAGGGGCAGATCCTGAGTTTGATCCTTTCGTAACTATCAACAAGCAAGCTGGTATCGTGACTGTCAAAGCTTATGATCGTAAGCATAAAATTGTAAAAGAGTATTTAGAAGAAGTTAAGCTAAGCTCATCTGCTCAAGTATTAATCGAGGCAAAGATCATCGAAGTGATTTTAACTGATGAGTTTAGAACTGGTGTTGACTGGTCTGGCATCTCTGATGTTACAAATGCCAATCTTACTGATTACGCTTCAGGTGACTCCACATCTTTTGCAAATCCATTTGGAGTTATTTTATCTCATAACAAGAATGGTGGTAATAATTCATTCTCCGCAACTTTGAATATGCTCCAAGAATTTGGGACCACAAGAACCTTGTCCAGCCCTCGTGTTACCGCAGTCAATAACCAACAAGCATTATTAAGTTTTTCAGAAAATGAAGTATATTTTTCAGTCACCTATGACGAAACTACGACATCAGGTGATAGTGCAGGCAGCACAACAAGTATTAGTAGTGAAATACAAACAACCCCTATTGGCATAATCTTAAGCATATTGCCTTCTGTTGATCTGAAGAATGGTGAGATTCTGATGAATGTTAGACCAACTATTACAACATTTTTAAGCTCCGTTGAAGATCCAGCCGTGTCTCTTACCGCAGCAACACTTGATGAAGACCCTGGTATTACCAGCTCAGTTCCACAAGTAGCCGTGAGGGAAATGGATACCGTGGTTAGAATAAAAGATGGAGAAGCAATTGTGATGGGAGGATTAATTGAACAAAAAGATCAATTAATCGAGAACGGCATCCCGGTTCTAAAAGATATCCCGATATTAGGTTATTTTTTCAAATCAACCTCTAAGGAATTAGAAGTAACCGAAACTGTCATATTGTTAAAAGCCACAATCATTAAACCAAATTCAACTATGGAGAAATCTGATAAAGAATTTTCTAAGAAATTCACAACTGATCCAAGACCATTCTTTTTTTAAAGTAATTTAATCATGAAACCAATCATTCGTTATATTCTAATTACCGCTAGCCGTGACTGGTTATTTTTAGGCTTAATATTATTTATGCTTATAGCTGCTTTTATTTCAATGTTTCTAGGATCTGCTGCAGTCTCAGAGCAAAATTTAATGCAAATTGCGTATCTAGCTGGATCTTCCAGACTTATCTTAGTTGTGGGCATGACTTTATTCATTTGCTTTCACATTAGACGCTCATTTGATAATCGTGAGATTGAATATAATTTATCCAGACCAATATCACGAAATCAATTTGTTTATGCTTATTTTTTAGGATTCTCATTACTCTCAACCATCATAACTATTCCTCTCATATTATTACTCCTCACCCTGTTTAAGGTTAAGTTGCTAGTTATCTTATTATGGTCCGCCTCATTATTATTCGAGATATTAATCATGTCATCTTTCGCTATCCTAGCATCATTAATCTTACGTAGTGCGGTGAGTGCCGTACTTGCTTGCTTTTGCTTTTACCTAATTTCCAGAATCATTGGATTTGCAGTTTCTAGCATTATCATCCCAAAACAATTGAGTGGTATGAGCATAACAACCTTGATGGAATCATTTTTAAAAATTACCTCTATTTTCCTACCTCGTTTAGACCTTTTTGCAAAAAGCAAATGGTTGGTTTACCAAAACATTGATATAGCCTTATTCAATGTAGTCGTGCTCCAAACCTTTATCTATATTGGCCTTATATTAGTGATGTCATTATTAGATTTTCGTAAAAGACAATTCTAAATCATGACCTTAGAATCTCAAAAAAAAATTACCTATCCAATACCAGATTGCATTTTTAATTGCTTATCATTTGTCAAAAAATTTGCTATATGCATTTACCCGAAAGGTAAACACACCGCAAAGCGAAATGCATCCTTGGTCTTGAAGCGCCCTATCTTAAGGCAGTCCCTTAATATAGGATTATATTTTATATTTGCCCTAATATTGTTTTGCCAATATTTACTTTGGACCAATATAAAAACTATCAAGCCAGATATGATCATCGTACCAAATGTTCCAGATGAGCGCACAGTTAATATTTTAGCATTGGGTGATAAACAATTTTATTTTAGACAGCTGGCTTTTACTATACAAAATGCTGGAGATAGCTGGGGCAGATTCACAGCTTTAAAAGATTATGATTACCCCAAATTATTGGAATGGTTTTTACTATTAGATAGCTTAGACTCTAAATCTAATTTCGTGCCTTCTCTGGCTAGTTATTATTACGCTCAGACACAAACAAAGTCTGATACTATTTATGTGATCGAATATCTAAGGCAGCATGCCGCCCGAGATTTGCGCACAAAATGGTGGTGGATGACACAAGCTGTTTATATCGCAAATCATATTTTAAAAGATAAAGAATTAGCTTTAGAGCTCGCTTATGAATTATCAAAAACACCTATGGATGTTAAGATGCCAATGTGGGCAAGACAAATGCCAGCTTTCATTCACGAGCAATTAGGAGAGAGAGATGAGTCAAAAGCAATTATTGTTAATATTCTTGAAAATTTTGATAATTTAACTGAGGGCGAATTAAATTTTATGGAATACTTTATTCGCGATAGGCTCGAGGATGAAGAATTTCGCTTTGAAATTATCGAAGAATTGCGCAAAAGATCAAATACCAAGTCTCATTCACAAAAATAAAATATTTTATTAAGTCTATCTTTATGAATGAACCTGAGTATAAATTTTTTTTAACAAATAAAAGTAACAAAGTATTATGTCAGATTTAAATATAAATTCTTGGCCATTTGAGGAAGCTACAAGATTGCTAAAACAGATAAATCATACGGTCCCAGAAAAAGGTTATGTCTTATTTGAAACTGGGTATGGCCCGTCAGGATTACCCCATATTGGTACTTTTGGTGAAGTCGCGAGAACCTCTATGGTTATCAAAGCTTTTAAAATTTTAGCGCCACAAATCCCAACAAAACTACTTTGTTTCTCCGATGATATGGATGGTTTTCGCAAAGTTCCTGAAAACCTACCTAACCAAGATATGTTAAAGAGCAGCATAGGTATGCCTCTCTCCACTATCTCAGATCCATTTGGTGAAGAATCAAGTTTTGGCGCAAATATGAATAAGCGCTTAATAGCTTTTTTAAATGAATTTAATTTTGATTTCGAGTTTGCTAGTAGCAGTGAATATTACAAATCAGGCAAATTAAATAACACCTTAGAAAAAATGTTACAGCATTATGAGCAAATAAATGATTTAATCAAAGGCACTCTACGAGATGAACGTAGTAAAAAATACTCCATCATCATGCCACTATGCCCAAAAACAGGTAAGGTTTTAGAAACCGGTGTTATCTCAGTTAATAAAGAGCATAACACCGTAAAATTTCATGACTCCGAAGATGAAATTCAAGAATGTTATATTGGTAATGGTAATTGTAAATTACAATGGAAAGCCGATTTTGCTATGAGATGGTCTGCTTTGGACGTCAATTATGAAATGTATGGTAAGGATCTTATTAGCTCAGCAGACCTTGCCAGTAAAATATGCAAAATCATTGAAAAGAGATCTCCGGTTAACTTTCATTATGAATTATTCTTAGATGACTGCGGGCAAAAAATATCTAAATCAAAAGGTAACGGCCTAACTATGGAAGAATGGCTGCGCTATGCTCCGCATGATAGTTTAAGCTACTATATGTATTTAAAGCCAAAATCTGCAAAAAGATTATTCTTTGATATTATCCCAAAAGCTACTGATGAATACCTCACCTTTTTAAGCAAGTATGACAACTTAACCCAAGAGGAAAAGTACAAAAGTCCGATATTTTACATTTATGGTAATAAAACTCCACATCATAATACCGGCAATATTACTTTTTCATTATTACTTAACTTAGCCTCGGCATGCAACCCTGAAAACAATGATATTTTATGGGGATTTATTGGTAAATATGATCCAAGGCTAACTAAGGAAAACTCACCTCTTTTAGATAATCTAACTCATTACGCAATTAACTATTACTTAGATTTTGTTAAACCTAACAAAGAATATCGTAGTCCCAGTGAGACTGAAAAAACTGCTATTATAGAATTCCGTAATCTAATTGCTAAAATGGATGAGCAAGCCAATGCCAGCGAATTACAAGCCGTAGCTTATGATATTGGCAAGAAATATGAATTTGAACTAAGAGAATGGTTCGGAGCATTATACGAAATCCTCCTTGGTCAAAAACAAGGCCCAAGGATTGGCAGCTTCATCGAGATTTTTGGCATTGATAATATGGTGAAATTAATTGATGAGAAGCTTGGTTGATAATGTACGGGCTACACCTTGTTGCACTGAGGATAGCGCCTATAAAGCAATGAATACTTAATCAATCACCCCAAATATCCTTGTGAGAAATATATTCAGAATTTTTTGTATCTCCTGATCTTTCATCAACAAAATTTGCCAAGATCTTATCAGCTTCATCACCCAATTCAACCTGCCGGCCATAATATTTATTATCTAACAAGTCTTTTACCGCGGCATAAAAACTTTCAATGTTTTGACGTTTAGTTAATTCATTACTTAAATCTTCTGCCGGGTCATATTGATCATTTTTAAGTAATATCCCGGGCCGAATTTCATTTACTTCAATTGCAGGCTCAAGCTCTTTAGCTAACATTAAAGTTAAATTCGATAATGATTTTTTTGAAAGTAGATATGGAAAAAAACGCGGAGTCTCAGTTTTTACTCTAAGGTCTGTAATGTTAATAATTTTACCAGTCCCAACTATATTCGCAAATGACTGGCTAAGCATTAAAGGACTAAATAAATGCACATTAAAATTATTCATTAAATCCTGCCGAGAAGCTTGCAGGAAAGACTGCTCTGCAAAGATACTCGCATTATTAATCAGCACTTTTAAATCTGAAAAATCTGCATAAACCAACTCAATTAGCTTATCAGTTTTATCTGCATCTTCAAAATCTAGCTGATATATTTTACACTTAACATTTAGTGCCATAATCTCCTGCTGCAGGGATAAAGCATCCTCTCGTGATTTATTATAGGTAAGCGCAATATTATACCTTTCTTTTGCGAGAAATAATGCTAAGTTGCGCCCTAATCTTCGAGCTGCCCCTGTAATAAGTATTGTATGAGTCATATGCATAATGATTTAATCTCAACCCTAGCTGAGATAGAAAAAAAGTTTAATAAAAAAATAACTAGCCAAATTCATATTGGCACAAATTTGCTTGAGCAAATCTCCAAGCAATTTAGTAACAAAAAAATATTACTCATCAGTGATAGTCAAATTGTTACACATAATAAAGAATATTTTAAAACCCTAAAGCAAAATTTAAAAGCTAAATCATATATATTAGCAAATCCTATTTGTGATAATGCAACTGCCCAAGATATTTCTACATTAACCCATAATGTTGATACCATAATCGCTTTTGGCTCAGGTACAATAAATGACCTTTGTAAATTTGTAGCTGATCAAAACAATATAGGTTACGCTGTTATTGCATCAGCCTATTCAATGAATGGTTATCTCTCACAGAATGCCTCCATCATAAAAAATGGTCATAAGAAAACCGTGCCTGCTCAAGTGCCAACTGATGCTTTTTTTGATTTGGAGCTTATGAACAAATCACCAGAACGGCTTACCCAAAGCGGTATATTTGATGTAACTTGCAGTTACCTAATAGAAAATGATTGGCTACTTAGTAGCTTTCTTGGGATGGATAATGAATATGATCCTTTTTATTTTACAGTTCAAGAACCTTACCTTGACCATCTCTATAACAATCTAGGGACGGTCCTAACTAACCAGGGTAACGAAGCTTTGCTGAACCTACTTATCATCACTGGTGTTTTGATGAATTTTTGCGAAAGTTCAAAGCCAGCTAGTCAAGGCGAGCATCTCATTGCTCATTTACTAGATATGAAAAGCAGCTTCAAACAAAAATATTTTCATGGTGAGCAAGTTTTGGTTGGCTCTGTATTAAGTTATCAAATACAAAGCTCAATTACTATGCATTATATGGACCTGATATTTAAACCAAGCTCTAGAATTGATTTTAGTGAGATTTTTCCAACACAATATGCAAATAGTTGTAGAATAGAATATAATGCAAAATACCAACTAATAAAATCCAATAAGAAACTAGATAACTTCCTGCATTATTATACAAAAATTTTACCTAAAATTTTATATAACCTAACTTATACAAAAAACTTCTTTACTAAATTTAGTGATTATAATGTCGAATTAGCGCCGAGTGAGTACATAAAAGATGCTGCTGCTACTGATTACGCCTTAAACTATGCAAGTTTGATCCGCAGTCGCTTCACACATCTAGACTTATTATTTCACGGCAAGATATCAGGATAAGAAAAGCTAAACTTTATAATGGAGAGTTTATTAGTAGGGAGCAAAAGGCGTGTAGGGGGAGTGATCTCACTACGCTAGAAGAAGATCTTATTAGCATGGAAAGTTCCTTATAAACCTCAGAAAAAAATGATCCCAACCTCGTATTTTTCGGCTGCATATCACCAGAATTAAATTTATATTTTTATCCTTAAGCCTTCGATCAAGGCGAAATTGATAATCTGGCCCAAACATTCACGAGGATAAAAGCAGAAATAATTTCACATAACTTACCAATAGATGTTTTAAAACTTAATCAACATGTTACCCCCTTAATTGATGGCATGCTATCTTACGCAGATGTCTCTGACTATGACAAAGAACTTGTTAAGCCCATTAAAGAGAAGGTCAAAACTCTAAACACAAACTCTCTCCAATCTTTAGCCCGTGTTATAAAGAGCACTGTTTTTAACAACCAAAGTCATTCTCAGATAACTGGAAGGGCAATTCAGAAAGATGGCAAGCCCATACAGGCTGTGTTACAATATAATTGCGGAAGAGTTTTTCGATAAAGACTTTGTAAGTATATTATGACACAGTCTGATAATACAGCCCCTATAGATGAATTAAAAAATTATGTCGTAAGAGCGACCATACAAATATTGAGTATAATAAATTTATTGAAGAAATTCTAATATTTCTAATAAATCTTCTATAATGATATCAGCTCCTGCAGATAATAATTGATGCCTTGCCTTATCTAGATCCAGGCAAGACCCAACAAATCCTACCGCATACATACCAGCTGCTTTAGCAGCAATAATACCCGTTGGACTATCTTCTATAACAATCGCAGATTTGGGATCAATACCATTCATTTGAGCTGCATATAAAAATAGCTCTGGGTGGGGTTTTGGCCGACTCACTTGGTCGTGAGTAAATATATCAGAAGTCTTAAAATGTTTTAATAACTTTGCTTGTTCTAAATATTTTAAAACAAACTCTCTATGCCCATTTGAAGCAACTACTTTCAAAATACTAACTTGAGTTAATAGCTTATTAGCATTGGTAACAGCCTTAATTTTTGGCAAATTTGCAATAGAGAATCTAGTAATTAATTTTCCAAACTGCTCTTTATCAACATCTTTATTCTCAGCTAATTCTATATCTCTGCAAATATCTTTAAAGCTCTTACCTGTAAATTGATCCAAACATGCTTCCACCGGATATCCTGTAAACCCTAAACTATGCAAAGCCTTAGAAACTGCAGTATTATTTAAAACCTCACTTGTAATCAAAGTTCCATCACAATCTAAGATCAATAATTTGAAATCCGGCTTCATTATTTTTTACTATCTTTGATAATATCCATAGCTTGTTCTAGAGCTATTGTTTCAGTATCAATAGTTTTAGCAATCGAGTAATTTTTACCAGAATATTTAAAATATGCTCCATACTTACCTGTATGCAACACTATCTCTTCCTTAGTATCTGGATGCTTACCAATAACTTTACCCTTCGCCTTAGCTCCTTTACCAGCGCCATATTCTTTAATCACAATTACGGCTTTATCCAACTCTACTTCAAAAACATCATCTTCTTTTAGTGAATAGAATTTTTTCTCATATAATAAATATGGTCCAAATTTTCCATATGAAGCCCTAATTTCTGATTTAGTTTCTGGATGTAAGCCTACCAACCTTGGCAGTGTAATAATTTTCTGTGCGGTTGCATGATCAATATTATCTTTATCGATATTTTGCGGTATTGGGAAATTCTTAGCTTTTTTAGTCTCGCTATTGGTTACCGAGATATAAACACCATATGGGCCATGCTTTAATTCTATAGCATTTCCCTTATCATCAACTCCTAAACTCACTGGCTCAGCCTTAACTCCATCTATAACAGCTCCAGGATCTCCAGACAAGGGTTTTGTGTGCTTACATTCCGGATAAGTATTACAAGACATATAAGCGCCAAACTTACCTGTCTTTAACACAAGTTTTCCACTCTTGCACTCTGGGCAATCTGACTTACCGTCTAAACCAAATAATAATACATTTAACTCTGCGGTTAATTTATCTGCAATTTCGGGAGGAGCTTTTTCCTGGATCTTTGAAATAATATTTTCAAAACCACCCCAGAAATTTTTTAGGAACACCGTCCATTCAAGATCACCATTAGAGATAACATCTAAATCTTCTTCTAGCTTTGCTGTGAAATCATATTCAAAATATTGTTCAAAAAATGAAACTAAAAATGCTGTAGTAATTCTACCTTTAATCTCAGGTATAAACTTCTTAGCATCAAACTTTGCATACCCCCTATCAATCAATAAAGAAATTATTGATGAATAAGTCGAGGGTCTTCCAATGCCTAATTCCTCTAATGTTTTTACCAAGCTAGCTTCAGAATAACGCGGTGGTGGCTCAGTAAAATGCTGATTACCGTTTACATCCAACAAAGCTAAATCTTCACCCTTAGTTAAATTAGGTAATAAATTATCAGCTGCATCAAGCTTAACTGGATACAATGCCAAGAAACCATCAAATTTTATGGTACTCCCAGTAGCACGGGCTGTTGCCTTATTATCTTTAGAATTAATAGTAAATCTTACATTAGCCATAATCGCATCAGCCATTTGCGAGGCGACTGCACGATCCCAAATTAGCTTATATAATTTATATTGCTGATCATCCAAATATTGTTTGATCGATTCTGGTGGATATTTAAATACTGTTGGCCTTATCGCCTCATGCGCTTCCTGAGCATTTTTAACTTTACTCTTGTAAACTCTTGGAGCTTTTGGCAAATATTTATCAGAATATTTTTCACTAACATAACCACGAATGGCCTCTATAGCTTCGTTAGCCATGTAGATTCCATCTGTTCTCATATAAGTAATTAGCCCAACAGGCTCACCCTGTATGTCAATTCCTTCATATAACTTTTGGGCCACCATCATAATTGATTTAGTGCTCATTCCTAATTTTCTAGATCCTTCCTGCTGAAGTGTAGATGTGGTGAATGGAGCATAAGGTTTACGTAATCGATCAGATAATTCAACCTCGGATAAATAATAATCCTTCTGTTTTAGCATAGCTAAAATATCATGTGTCTGATCAGCATTTGTTAAGCTAAATTTTTCTAATTTATTACCTTGATACTCAATCAACCTTGCTTCAAAAGCTTGCTTATCACTACCTGATAGACTAAATAAAATTGACCAATATTCTTGCTTTTGAAAGACTTCTATTTCCTTTTCTCTCTCACATAAAATACGCAAAGCTACAGATTGTACGCGACCAGCCGACATACTGCCTGGCAATTTGCGCCATAAAATTGGTGAGATTGAGAAACCCACCAAATAATCCAAAGCTCTTCTTGCTTGCTGCGCACTAACTAGACCCTCATCTATCTGACGCGGGTTATTAATCGCTGTTTTAATTGATGATTTAGTTATCTCATTAAATGCAACTCTAGAGACTTTAATGTCTTTCGGTAATATTTTTAACTCCTTTAAAGCTTCTAAAATATGCCATGAAATTGCCTCTCCTTCACGATCCGGATCCGTTGCGAGAATTAATTCATCACAACCTTTAACACTTTTCGTTATCTCACTCATAATTTTTTTCGATTTAGGGGAGATTTCATAAGCCATTTTAAAATTCTCATTTGGCAAAACCGAACCATTTTTAGATGGCAGGTCTCTGACATGACCAAATGACGCTAAGACCTTATAACCAGCTCCAAGATATTTGCCGATAGTTTTTGCTTTGGCTGGCGACTCTACTATTACTAACTTCATAAACTTTTATTTTTTAGATGTTAAACTTAATTAATTAACAAAATGCCCGGCATATCTTCCAACATGCTTTGACTAAATCAAGCAGCACATTCAAATGCAAATTTGAGCTATTTGTCAATTTTATTTTTTACGAACCTGTCCTAACATGCTGTGTACTTAATCTAATTACAAAGCCTGTAAAGCTATTAAAACTATTAGATCATCACTCTATTTTAGAAATATTCTTTTTGTACTATCAACATAGATAAGATCGTCTAACTCCATTTCTGATATCATTCCTATTAGTTGATTACAAATAATTTTACTCATGCTTGACAACTCCTCTATCAAGATCCCATCTGCTGGTATCATCTTTATGATATTTTGAAAATTACTATTTTGTAGCTTAGGAGCAATTATTTTTCTTGGAGCAAGTGGTGTACTAATATCTAGGCAGCTATCATAAATATTGCATAAGTGACTTCCTAAATCATCTAGGTTTGTAAAGATCATAGCTCCATCTCTTATTAATTTATTAGAGCCGCTATGCTGAATATCATTTGGAGCTCCTGGCAAAATTATTAGCTCTCTATTATTCTCAACCGCCAAACGACAGGTTAATATTGATCCAGATTTTATTTTAACATTACTTGCTATAACAGACTTTGATAAACCAACAATGATACGATTGCGCCTGGGAAACAAATTAGCTTTCGGCGGCATGCCAACCCTACTTTCACTAATAACCAATCCTTGATTTTGAATTTCCTGATATAATTTATAATTTTGTCGCGGGTAACAAATATCAATGCCAGAAGCAATCACAGCTATAGTATTACCCGCCCCAGCTCCAATATGAGCATAGGTATCTATACCATTTGCCAATCCCGAGACGACCACGAAACCAAGACTAGATAAAAAATTTGCAATCTCTGTGACAAAATTTAAATAACTATATCCAGCATTACGGCCACCTATAATTGCAATTTTGGGTCTAGCCAACAAATCCCTATTGCCCTTGATAATTAATATCGGCGGAGGGTCATAAATCTGCTTTAGTAAAGCTGGATAAATTGGATCTAATATAGTCAGATATTCCGCCGAGAGTTTTTGTAACTTTGCGTACTCCTCCTCAAATTCAGATTCAGTAATAGCCGAGTAATAATTCTCAACTTGAGAAACATTACCATCAGTGATGGATTGCTGTAAGCTTTTTAAAGCTTTTGAACTATTAGATTTAGATAAAAATATGCGAATCAGCCTGCGATTATTTTCCGCAAGATTCATACCACCCTTTTGAAGTAATAAAAAAATATTTCAAGCAAATGTTTTTTATATTTTGTAGGAGATGACTCCTCCAGCCCATGACAAAGCAACCTCGATGTTTTCGGGCACAAAGACTCAGCCGATACAGAAGAGCAAAACAAAATCATTGCCCATAATAAAAAAATAGTTAGAACCTATTTATATTAACTCAGCAATTATTTGTTTAAATATGCCGGACTCAAATAAAGATATTGATCAAAGACTTAAAAATTTATCTGAGAAATTAACTCCTGAAGATAATCCCGAAGAAAACCAAGTCGAAATAAATAAACACATGTCTTATGCCTTTAAAATTTCGGCTGAATTAATAGCCGGAATCGCTATCGGAGGATTCATTGGTTACTATTGTGATAAAATTTTTCTAACAAAACCATTGTTCTTAATAATCTTTTTGTTATTAGGTGTCGCTGGATCATTGTTAAATATATATAGAGACATTAAAAATGGCTGAATCTCACGGGCACTCACCCTTAGAACAATTTACTATCAATCCTTTAGTTAATCTAAATGCTGGTGGATATAGCCTAGATATAACAAACTCTTCTTTATTAATGATAATTTCAGCAGTTTTCGCAATTATCTTTTTTCTAGGAGCTACAAGACAAAGACTCATCATTCCCGGCAGAATACAGATTGCTGCTGAGTCATTATATAACTTTGTTGAATCAATGTTAATCAGCAACACTGGAGAAGGTGGTCGTAAATTCTTTCCTTTAGTTTTCAGTCTCTTTGTTTTTGTATTACTTTGTAACCTATTTGGTATGATGCCATATAGCTTTACCGCAACATCACATATCATTGTAACATTTGCCCTAGCTGCAATGTTGTTTGTGGTTATAGTTATAGCATCTTTTATGAAGCATGGTTTAAAATTCCTCTCTATATTTTTACCTTCTGGGGCCCCTGGATGGATGGCTCCACTATTAATAGTCATTGAATTATTCGCCTATTTAATCAGGCCTTTTAGCCTATCAATAAGGCTAGCTGCTAACATGACAGCTGGTCATACAATGTTAAAAGTTATTGCCAGCTTTGTTGTATCATTGGGAGTTTTAGGTGGATGGTTTCCATTATTATTCCTTGTTATGCTAACTGGATTTGAAATATTTGTAGCTATACTGCAAGCTTACATTTTTACAATGCTTGCATGTGTGTATCTTAATGACGCTGTCGAATTGGCTCATTAGGTGTTTTATTAATTTTTTTCCGAGGTAAAAAATGGAATTAGAAGCATTAAAATTTATTGGAGTTGGACTAACTGCATTTGGGTTTATGGGCTCTGCAATAGCATTGGGTAATATTTTCTCAAGCGCAATTTCAGGTATAGCGCGCAATCCATCAGCTGAACCAAAACTAACAAAGTACATCTTTATTGGTGCTGGATTTGCTGAATCAATGGGTCTATTCTCACTGGTTATTGCACTAATATTATTATTTGTATAATCTAAAAAAATGCCGCAGCTTGAATTTTTAACATATCCTTTTGCTTCACAATTATTTTGGTTATTCTTTAGCTTTGGTCTGCTATATTTATTTGCAACAAAGCTAATTATACCTAGAATCAGTAGCATAAAGGAAGATCGATCAAACACTATTGGCGCTGCAGTTGCAGCAGCAAATAGATTGAAAGATGAAGCTTTGAAAGCTAATAGTGAATCTAGTAACTACCTTAAAGAATCGAAGGCAAAAGCAGATAAGCTTATTGGCCAAGCTTTAGCAAGGTTAAAAGAGCAAGAATCTGTGGCATTAAACCAAGCTAAGCAAAGTTTAGACGGCGAAATAGCCGATCTATCTTTGCAGCTAGCAAAGTATAAAGAATCCATGCAGACAGAATTCTCTAACATAGTGGTTGATCTAACCAAACATGTTCTAGAAAAAAGCTATGGTATTAGCACAAGTGATGAAGAGATCTTAAATTACATAGGTACAAAATAATGATAGTATTTGATGAAAAACTCTGGGTAGCAACTGCATTTATTTTATTTATAATCTTTGTATATAAAATATTAAAAAACTTAATCGTTGCAGGATTAGACAGCAAAATATCGGCTATCAAAGAAGATTTAAACCGCTCAGAGCAACTAAAAGCAGAAGCTGAAGACATTCTCAAAGAAGTAAGAGTTAAAGAAAAAAACTTAGCTCAGGATGCTAAAAAAATAATTGTCACTGCGGGAACAAAGATAAAAAATTTAGAAAAATTATCAGAAGAACATATCGCTGAAGAAATAAAACAAAAAACTTTATCTGTTAAAAAAGGCTTCCAAAGTGAGAAAGATATTTTCTTTAAGCAGCTTTCTCAGAATATTGTTGATAACGTCTTTAAAGCTGTTGAAGCTATAACGGTAAAACAAAAAGCAGAATTTATAGATGACTATACCAATAAGTCTGTAGAGGAGCTAAAACAAAAAAACTTATAACAAGCAACCGGTTTAACCGATTTTTTGTTGACAGATAAGGAATTAACCACTATTTACATTTATCTTTTTAGAAAATTATGTACGCAATATTAAACATCCAAGGCAAACAATATAAAGTTACCGAGAATCAAAAGCTACTTATTGACAGAGTATCTGATGAAGCTGCTAGCAAAGTGGTATTCAAAGATGTTTTGTACTTTGAGAATGACAAGGAATCTTTGGTAGGAACCCCTACAGTTAGCGGTGTTAGCGTTGAGGCTGAAATTGTTGAGCATATAAAAGACAAAAAAGTAATTATCTTTAAAAAGAAAAAAAGACATAATTACAGAAGAAAAAACGGTCATAGACAGGCGCGTACTTTATTAAAAATATTAGCAATAAAAAAATAGGTGAATCATGGCTCATAAGAAAGCAGGTGGTAGTTCCAGAAACGGAAGAGATTCGGCAGGAAGAAGATTAGGTCTAAAATTATATGCTGGCCAGGTTATCAAACCAGGACAAATAATTCTAAGACAACGTGGTACAAAATTTTACCCAGGCGCTAATGTTGGTATGGGAAAAGACCATACATTATTTGCACTAACTGACGGCGTTGTTGCATTTAAAAAATCTCGCAACAGAACCTTCGCAGAAGTAACCGCTGCTCAGTAATGATGCAAGGGTGCTCCCGCATGTGTGCCCGTCAAAAAACCAATACCGATCCCCGGGCGGGAGAAACCCCGCCCCTACAAATACCCCAGAAAACAATATAATCACAATAATTTGACATGACATTCATCATCGTTATGATGCTGACATTGATACAATAATTATTATACTCACATGAAAATAGCTATAATCGGAATCGCCGGAAGAATGGGACGTGCAATTCTTGAAGCATCTACAAACTCAAAATATGATGGTGTCCTGCAGGTAAAATATGGGTACGCCAAAGGTAACGCTAAAGACCTGGATAACCTTATAACTAAATATAATCTTGAGTCTGTAAACTCTGATAATATTGAATCCGTTATAGAAGCATCAGATGCTATAATAGATTTTTCAGCTCCAGAGCTTTCGCTTCAAGCTATAAAAATTGCAGCAAAATATAACAAAACATTTGTTAGCGGCACCACTGGGTTTTCTAATAGTGAATTTGAAGAGTTCCAGACCATTGGTAAAACTACCACAACATTATGGGCATCAAATATGAGCATTGGTGTTAATATATTAAATATACTAACTGAGCAAGCTGCTAAATTGCTTGAAGGTTATGACGCAGAAATATTGGAAATGCATCATCGAAATAAAAAAGACTCCCCTTCAGGCACGGCTATTACTCTTGGTAAGCATGTAGCTAAAGCACGTAATTTAGACTTTGATGACAATGCTGTAAAATCACGTGAAGGCATTGCCAAAGATATTCGCTCTAAGGATGACATTGGCTTTGCGACACTACGTGGCGGATCTATTATTGGTGATCATAGTGTGATTTTTGCAGGTGATCATGACACCATCACTCTATCACACAAAGCTGTAGATCGTAGCATATTTGCATGCGGCGCATTAGATGCTGCTTTGTGGTGCTTATTTAAAGAGTCAGGCTTTTACTCAATCAAAGATATGTTAAAAAAATAAATTGGCATTATAATCATTAAAGGGGATATCCGGGCACGTTACAAAAGCACCCTTCTCGCTTACTCATCTCAATTGTTTTTAACCGATTCTCCAAGGCATTATAATAAAGAAGTGTTCCGGCAATTGAATTACTTAACATGGTTATTTCTTTAATTACTTCAGCCGCCATCATGCTACCTATAGCTCCTACCACCGCACCCAAAGCTCCATTATTGCTGCATGATTTCTCACTTTGAAAATTATCACCCTCATGAAAACATGCAAAACATGGTTTACTTTTATCAACACCAGATTTGTAAACCGATAAATATCCCTGCATTTTTATACTCGACCCTGATACCAAAATCTTTTGATTATCATGGCAATATTTATTAAGCAAAAACTTGGTCTGAAAATTATCAGAAGCATCAATAACAATTGAAACTTCGTTCAGCATATCATTAACGTTATCTTTATTAAGTCTTTTAAAGAATTTCTGAATTTTAATATCTGGACTAATCTCCTTAGCTCTGGCTTCTGCAACATCAGTTTTTGCTTTATCAATATCACTATGATTATAAATCACCTGCCTAGTTAAATTTGACGCTTCAACAATATCATCATCAACTATAATCATATTACCAATTCCTGCTGCCGCCAAATATTGAATTACAGGAGATCCTAAGCCCCCTAAACCTATGAGAGCAATGTGAGCCTCAAAGATTTTCTCTTGCCCTCTAATACCTATAGCTTTAATGTTGGTTTGACTTAGGTAATGTTCCACTCACTCACATTTATTGATTTATGCTCACTATTATATCTCCTGCTAAAAAACTAAATCTGGATTGTAGCTTTAACAAAGACAATATTTCATACCCAGAATTTCAACAAGAAACTTTTGATCTGGTTAATATCTTAAAATCTAAATCAGTACAAGCTTTAAAAGATTTAATGCATATAAGTGACAACTTAGCTGAATTAAATTTTAAGCGTAATCAAGATTTTACAAATAACTTTAACTTAGAGAACTCTTATCCAGCAGCCAAACTTTTTAATGGTGAAGTTTATAATGGCCTAGATATAGATAGTTTTAATGACGACGATCAAGCTTTTGCACAAAACCATTTGAGAATTCTATCTGGCTTATATGGAATCTTACGACCACTAGATTTGATCCAACCTTATAGATTAGAGATGGGATCAAAGCTAACAAATAGTAAAGGTCCAAATTTATATAAATTTTGGCAAGACCTCATAACCGAGAAAATAAATACGGAATTAGGAAGTCATAAAAGCCCATATTTGCTCAATCTTGCCTCTAACGAATATGCTAAAGTAATAGATTTCAAGAACCTCAACAAGCCTGTTATCAGTATCAACTTTAAAGACTTAATCAATGGCAACTTAAAGAGCATAATGATGTATGCTAAAGCAGCTCGTGGAGCAATGGCTAACTCTATTATCAAGAACAAAATTGATACTATTGAGTTATTAAAAGAATTAGTTATAAATGATTATAGATTTTCTCAGGAACACTCTATAAGTGATTCTGAGTTAATATTTACCAGAACTAATTAACATCAATTCACCATGGTTAATAAACAAACTATTATTTTTAACATTCTGCTATCTTCTTTAATATTACTCGTTCTGATAATATATAGTATTGTTGCCAACAATACTCCACGAAGAATTGCCATCGCAAAAGTTAATAACATAATGGTTTATGATAATGATATAGCTTATTATCTATCCACTTTATTTGGCTATGATGCAGACATCTCTATCGCCAACTTACCCAATAATCAATTAGAAGGAATTCTTAGACAATATATGATTGATTACCATATCTTAAAGCTAGCCCATAGATCACATATGGATAACGAACTTAGAGTTCAACATAAAATAACCGCCAACAGCAACAACATCATAAAGGAGATCTTTTTAAATGAGATGTCCTCAGAGATAGTTACAAAGCTAAAAATAGCTACTAAGTACCAAGAAATTCATGATGCATTAACTACAGGAAGCAATATTCAATATGAGTATCGAGTAAAACATATTTTAGTTAGCAACGAAGATAAAGCTACCGCTATCAAAAAAGAGTTAAAGAATATATTTTTTGAAAATGCAGCCCAGCTTTATTCCCTTGATAAAACCTCTTCAAAAAATGGTGGTAACCTTGGTTATTTCAAAGAAGGCACTATGATCAAAGAATTTGAAGATCAAGTTAAAGCTCTAACAATTGGGCAAGTATCAAATCCATTTAAAACAGATTTCGGTTGGCATTTAGTAAAGCTAGAAAACAAGAATGTAATTCCTGCTCCATCTTTAGATGCAATGTATGAGGAAATTAAGACAGAACTTAGGAACGAAGCAATTGCCGAATATATTGAAGAGATAGATCAAGGCCTAAATATTAAAATAGTCAGAAAAGAGAAGAGATAGAGATCTTAATTAGAATATAACGTATAAGGGGCTGGGGGCTCTCCCGGCCCAGATACAAAAAAATTTGTGACTTTGATCCGAGGCAAGCCCATAATCCGTTTTAAGTAACTAGAGGTGCTAAGATCATTAACATTTGGCGTGATTCTAACCTAGGGTTAGTCTCTACCTTTCCTTTACCCTCAATAGCAGTAGCAACATTTTTCATGATTGATAAGGCTATATCCTGTTTAGCAATTTCTCTACCACGAAATCTCATAGAAATTTTTACTTTATCCCCATGTTCAAGGAATTGTAAGACTTTACGTAATTTAATTTGGTAATCATGATCAGATATATTTGGACGGATTTTTATTTCCTTAATATCTATAGTTTTTTGTTTTTTCTTAGCTTCATGAGCACGCTTTTGCATCTCATACTTATACTTTCCGAAATCCAATATTTTGCATACTGGTGGTGCTGCATTTGGTGATATTTCAACAAGGTCTAAGCTTGCTGACCTGGCTCGAGCTACAGCTTCTTCTAATGTAACTACGCCGATCATCTCGCCGTCACTATCAACCAACCTTACATTTTGCGCACTTATCGCGCGATTGGCTTTAGGTAATTTGGATTTACTCATCTATATGTTAATACTCTATAATACGTTAAAACTATCCCCGCATCTTACGTACAATATCATCAATAGCAAGAGTTTCTTGACTCTGGCTACCCAATGTACGAACATTTACAGTCCTTGTTTTCGCCTCTTCTTCACCAAGGATTAACAAGTAAGGTATTTTCTTATTAGAATATTTCCGAACCTTGTAACTAATTTTATCAGATGAGAGATCCTTGATAACTCTAATGCCTTGATCCTTGAGATATTCAAACACCTCTTCTGCATAGCTATCTACTTTATTGGTAATATTTAAAACCGCAACCTGCTCTGGCGCTAACCAGAAAGGAAAAGCCCCTCCATGCTGCTCTATTAAAATACCAATAAATCTTTCAAAAGATCCTAAGATTGCCCTATGCAACATTACTGGTTTTTTATGATCCCCGCTTTCACTAATATATTTAGCATCTAAGCGCTCTGGCAAAACAAAATCAACCTGTAGCGTTCCACATTGCCACTCGCGTCCAATAACATCAGTTAGCACAAATTCTATTTTAGGTCCATAAAAAGCACCCTCTCCTGGATTTAATTCATACTCCAAACCAATTTGATCTATTGCGGATTTAAGTGCACCTTCGGCTTTATCCCAAACCGCATCGCTTCCGGCTCTTGTCTCCGGCCTATCAGAAAATTTGATTTTAACTTTGTCAAAACCAAACTGCTTATAAACCTCCAATACCAATTCGGAAAAAGCCTTAGTCTCAGATAAAATCTGATCCTCGGTACAGAAAATATGCGCATCATCTTGTACAAAAGATCTAACCCGCATTATGCCATGCAACGATCCTGAAGATTCATTACGATGACAACAGCCAAATTCCGCCATTCTAAGCGGCAGGTCACGATAACTTCTAACCTTCTGATTAAATATTTGAACATGCGCCGGACAATTCATTGGCTTAACCGCCAAAGTTCTATCTTCAGACTCTACCGTAAATATATTTTCGCGGAATTTTTCCCAATGCCCTGATTTTTCCCATAACGCCTTATCAATTAGAATTGGAGTTCTTACTTGAAAATAATCTCGCTTCTCTAATTTTTGAGCAATAAAATCTTCTATTATTTTATACAAGATCGCTCCATTTTTATGCCAAAATACCGAGCCAACAGCTTCTTCCTGAATATGAAACAAATCGAGTTCCGTGCCTAGCTTCCTATGATCTCGTTTGACCGCCTCAGCTAGATTATGCAAATGAGTATCTAACTGCTCTTTGCTTGCCCATGCCGTGCCGTAAATCCTTTGCAGCATCTGGTTTTTACTATCACCACGCCAATATGCCCCAGAGACTTTAGTTAATTTAAAATGCTTACAAGTTCCAGTTGATCTAGCATGCGGCCCTCTGCACAAATCAATGAAGTCGCCTTGGCGATAAAGGCTTATTTTCTCACCTTCTGGTATAGCACCAATAATTTCCGCTTTATAATCTTCGCCAATTGATTTGAAGAATTCTACAGCCTCATTCCTATCCCAAACTTCACGTTTGATTGGGATATTCTGCTTTGACAAGAAATGCATTTTTTTTTCAATAACAACTAGATCTTCCTCAGTAAAAGGTTTCTCTTTTGCAAAGTCATAATAAAAACCATTAGTAATTGCTGGCCCTATTGTAACCTGAACCTCTGGGTATATTTCCTTTACAGCTTGGGCTAATAAATGCGCCGTGTCATGCCGAATGAACTCCAAAGCTTCGTCGGAATCAAGAGTTACCAACTCCAATTTACTTGATGCATTTATCTCATCATACAAATCAATATACTCTCCATTTAACTTAGCAACGACTGAAGATTTAGCTAATGATTTACTAATTGATGTTGCAACTTCAAATGCTGATATACCAGCATCATATTCTTTGCAGGATCCATCCAAAAAGGTTAGCTCTACTTTACTCATTTAATTTATACCAAAAAAGAATTTTACTGTTAAACTCCGCATCTATTCCATCGCCTTTATGCAAAAATCATACGTATGACTGGCTAATGGTATACAAACAGAGTAACTTTAATCAATAAAAATGTTAGTTGATTCGCATTGCCATTTAAATTTTAAAAATTTAAAAAACAATTTATCTGAAATTTTAAGTAATGCCAGTGAAGCTGGTATCAAATATATGCTAACTGTTTGCACCAAAATCGAAGAATTTCCTGAGATTTTAACCATAGCAGAAAATCATCAAAATATTTCATGCTCCATAGGTATCCACCCTAGTGAAGCAGATAACTTCTCACAAAAGGACATTGAATTTATTCAAAAACATTTAACCAATAAAAATGTTGTCGCCATTGGTGAGACTGGTCTCGATTATTATTATGAGAACTCGGCCAAAGCCATTCAAAGAGAAAGCTTCGAGGCACATATAGAGTTATCACAAAGTTCAAATTTACCTATCATCATTCATACGCGTGAAGCAGAACAAGATACTAAAGATATATTAACTAACGCAATGAAAAAGCAAACTTTCTCCGGCGTCATGCACTGCTTTACATCAAGTTATGATTTGGCAAAAGCATCTCTTGATCTTGGCATGTATATTTCAATATCTGGCATTGTAACATTTAAAAATGCTGAGGATCTAAGAGAGACTGTGAAGAAGATTCCATTAGATCGACTGTTAATTGAAACAGATAGTCCTTATTTAGCACCAGTTCCCAAGCGCGGAAAAACTAATGAGCCAGCTTATGTCAAATATGTTGCTCAATTCCTTGCCAATTACCTTAATAAGGATTACGACGAGTTTTGTGAGATAACCTCTAATAATTTCTTTAAATTATTTGACAAAGTACAAAAATAATTAGGTATATTTATGACTTATAGGAGCTCTATACTATCTAAATTTATAACTCTTGTTTGCATCATAGCAATGTCCTCATGCTGCCGATGTCCACAGCGTCCATCCATATACCAAACGCCGACCCCAACTCCATATTACGAATATGATAATAATTACCAATATTACGCGCCACCATCATATCGCAATAACGCTCCTGGGAATTATGCCGATTATGACTTAGACTATCAAGGCTACCAATATGTTCCTTCAGTCCCTGATAGCGGTCCTTTTGATTATCCAGTTGCTAGATAGACAAGTTTGTGCTGCCATTTTAAAACAAATGGTTTATAAGGCCGACATTATTTATATCTCAATACTTTATTATTTACACATACAATTATGAGCAGATCCCAAAACCGAGAAATATCCAGTACGGACTCCGCTAAAACAAGTGGTGACTCTACAGATAAAGATGGGGATCAATCTGTTTCATATCGCAATCGTCTGCAAGAAAGTATCTGGTCAAAATATATGCCAAAAACAGAGGGGAATAAAGATGGAGGTGAGAACCGTGGGGATGAGAAGCAATCCGCTCCAGCTGCTGGTGCCGCTGCTGCAAATGATGCAAGTCACGGAAATGAAGAAGTAAGGTATGATGCAGGCGATATGTTCGAAATGGATGATTTCGAAGAAGCTCAAGCAGCTCCTAAAGCAGTTCCAGTTCCTAAAGCTACTCCGGCTAATACACGGAGATAATTGCTTAAAATATCAAACTCAAAGAAATTCCATCAACAGTCTAGTAAGATTATATATTACTTGATATTTAATCGAAATATTAGACAACCAAGTCCCATCCATAACTCAAATTTGTAAAAATAATGGATCATAATTACCAAATAATAGCTAAAGCCTTTCAAGACATTTCAACCTTAGGATCTATCGCATCTGTACTCTCTTGGGACAATTCGGTAATGATGCCAAAAAATGGAATTAAACGCCGAAGCAATGAGTTAGAATTGATCAGTAGTATCATCCACAAATCCTACAAGAGAGAAGACTATCTTGCCCTGGCAAATGACGTTGATGAAACATCATTAGACAAGTGGCAAAAAGCAAATTTAAAATCTATTCGCCACATCCTATCGCATGAGATAGGCATTCCTGAGAAGTTAAATAACGAGTTTACAACTAACGGAATTAATTGCGAATTTATTTGGCGTACCGCGCGTGCAAAAAATGATTTTAAAAGTTTCTCAGAAGCTTTTAAACCCGTATTAAATAACGTCCGTGAGATCGCTCAAATTAAATCAGAGCAATTGGGCCTCGGCAAATATGACGCACTGCTAGATTATTACGAACCGGGACTCCGTGAATCTGACTTTAGCAACATCTTTACTAACCTAGCTCAAAAACTCCCCCCCCTAATAAACAAAATTATAGCTACGCAATCTTCAAGACCGGACTTCTCAGAATGCAGATTCCCTATTGAGAAGCAAAAGCAAATCGCTAAACGCTTTACATCCCTGCTAGGCTTAACAAGTGATAATATCCGGATTGACGAGAGCATGCATCCATTCTGCACAGGTCATATTGGCGATGTTAGAATCACTACAAGATATTCCGAAGAAGACTTTTTGACTAGTCTATTTGGCATAATCCATGAATCGGGCCATGCGCTTTATGATTTACATGTGCCAGAGAAATATAACCTAGATCCAGTTGGTGGATGTCTTGGAATGTCCATCCATGAATCGCAATCACTTTTCTATGAAATGCAGGTTGCAACGTCTCATGATTTTATCAAACTGGCGCATAAAATTATGACCACAGAATTTGACGTAAATACCCCTATATTTACGGCCAGCAATTTATATAATTTTTTAAATCACGTAGAGAAACAATATATTCGAGTTGATAGTGATGAAGTTACTTATCCGCTGCATATTATTATGCGTTATGAGATTGAAAAAAAATTAATTAATGGGGATATAGAGGCGGATAGCTTGCCAGATATTTGGGAATATTATTTAGATAAATTTTTTGGTCTAAAATACAAAGATCACAACTCCGGATGCATGCAAGATATTCATTGGACGGATGGAAGCTTTGGATATTTTCCTTGTTATAGTTTGGGCGCAATTTTTGCAAGCCAGCTAAAAAACAAATTTGATAGTGAAAATCCAGGTTTTAAATTAACCGAAGATAGTATCAACGAATATCAAAAGTTTTTAACTCATAATGTTCATCAATATGGATCATTAAAAACTGGCCCCAGCCTCGCCATTGATTTGTTTGGCAAAAAATTTGATGATGCAACTTACTTTAAATATCTCGAAGGCAAGTATCTATAAGATGGCAGATTACAAAATAGATTTAATCCCTATCCTCTCGGATAATTACTGTTTCATTATTCAAGATTTGGTCAACAACATTACCATCTGCGTTGATCCGGGAAGTAGTAGCGAAGTGATTGAGTTCTTAGAAAATAACAATCTAAAACTAGATTACATATTCAATACTCATCATCATTACGATCACATTTCTGGGAATAGCGAGTTAGTTAAACGTTATAACTGCGAGATCTACGCACCAAAAAAAGACAAGCACCGCATTCCAAATATCACTCACCTGCTTCAGGAGCATGACGTTGTAAATATCGGAATTTTCAACTTCAAAATCCTATCCACCCCCGGCAACACCTTCAACCATATTTCCTATCACGACCAGGAGCATAAATTATTATTCTGCGGCGATACCATCTTCTCATCCGGCTGCGCCAGAATCATCGAAGGTACCTATGAAATGCTCTTTGACACAATCAACAAACTAGCCGCCCTAGGCGAAGACACTTGGCTATACTGCGCCCACGAACACACAATAAAAAACATAGAATTCGCCCTTAAGTACGAACCCAGCAATCAAGACCTACAGGCGAAACTAACACTATCCAAAATATTGCAAGACCTGGGCAAACCCACCATCCCAACAACCATTGCATACGAACTAAAAACCAACCCCTTCCTCCGCCTACATAAAAAAGAAATAAGACAGAATCTCGGGTTTAATTCCGATCATTTGTCGTTTAAGGTTTTTAAGAAGATGAGATTGTTGAAGGATGGGTTTTAGATAAGTTGAGTCACTGTACCCAGATTTTATCTAAGCCTCTTGCGCAGATACTTTTGCTGCCTTTATATCAATTTTAGCTTTATGCCCGTGCTTACCTAATAAATGCAGTAGATTTGATCCATTCAGTAATGTAATAGGCTTTCCTTTGGCAAAGTTATACGAATCAGCACCATAGTCAGATGTTGTGACAAGGATCCCTTTGGTAGCCCCCTCATTCATCACTGTACCATAAAGATCTCGCACAGCAGCAACTCCAACTGTATTTGTGTAGCGTTTTGCTTGTATCACAATTTTTCCTCCACGAATTGGGTCTGGATCAAATGCAATAGCATCAACCCCTCCGTCAGATGATGCCTGCGTCACCTTTACTTCACCACCATTAAAAGCGAATTCTTTCTCAAACAACTCTCTGACAAGATGTTCAAAATCCTCCCAATGCATTGAGGCAAGGTTGGTGCTGTCATCAAGATTGTTAGCTACTTGATAATGATCTTTAAATCTTTTGTCAGACTTATCCAATTGTAAGATAGGTTGAATTGGAGTGATTGTACTTAATTTGCTACTGCCAACACCTTTTAGAGATTTAAAGCAAAGCTTAGGATTAATATTAGCAAGATTAATTTTTAAGAACTCATCCTTATTAGCTTGTACAGATACAATACATTTAGTTTCTTTTTGTCCGGTTGCCGGATCAATCCCCACAACAAGACCATTAAAGCTAACTGATAGAATAGCATTAATGGTATCAGCCTCAAATAATTCATGTATGGTTCTTAGAGCTATTTGATAAATAGCTGAATCAAAAAGCTGACTATGAGCAGATTGACTTAAAAACTTCTCCTCAAACTCATCTCTGGCTTTAACATATTTTACCATTGTTTTGTTTGGAATATTTTGTATATTCGGCAGCTGTAATTCCACAATAAGAATGCCATTAGACTTGTTATATTGTATTTCGAAATTCTTGGGAAATGAATCTAAATAGATTGAGTTGTTAAGGACAATTTCACAATATTCAGCTATAGCTTCAGGATTTTTTTCTTGGTAAGAAACTTTAAACTCATCAATCTTTTGATTAAATTCCGTTTGTTTATTATTAAATTTATATCTATCAGATTCCCACTGTTTAATGGACTCTATATACTTATCATCCGCCACTCTATTTTTCTTCTCAATTTTGGCCTTATTTTGCTCCCATTCTTTTAACGCAATCTTAAAACTTTCTTCTTGAGATTCAATATGCTTAGATTTTTTTCCCATCAAAACCATTAAGAAAGGAGGCTTTGTTGTATATTGTGTCTGTTCTGGCTCTGCGGATATCTTTACTCCTCTGGTTTTCTTTGGCTTTCTGGTAGAAAAAACGTCGTTATTTTTTATACCGTCCCAATCAACGGTATCATCAACATCTAAAGTTTTGGCAAGCAAAGTTTCAATTGATTCCAAAGCATCTCTACAGTCAGAAGTCATCTCCTGAGCACTAGCCTCTTTACTCTGTTTATCTTGAATTGAAGCTTGTCTTTTCCACTTTTTATCCCAACTATTAACCTGATTATTAACCTTGCCTTCTAAAATAGATATTTCACTTGCTGATAGATGTCTTGTTTCGTCTAACTCTTCATGATACATCTCAACTATGTAACCTGAATGCTTTCCTGTACTTGTATATTTTTTTTCAAAACCGCCAATCTCAATCATTGTACCTTTGTATAATGCGTTATTTTCTCTTTGTTTAAAGTGTTAGATGCTTCTTACCAAGGAATCCATTTTTAAATCAAAAAACTCCTTAGTAACAGGAATAAAAAAAGATCTTTGCAAACTAGCCTCATCAACAAGTATGGTTAGCGCTTATGGTAAGCCGTCCCCAGATCTTGTATATTACAACAATTAAGTATACGGTCACCAGATCTTGCTGTACCCAGATCTTGTTAAGTGACCATACTTTCCTTCAAGTGCAAGCAAATAACTTTTTAAAAAAGAAAAGAACAATGAAGAAAATACTAATCCCCCTGACAAACCATGCGACTCTTGGCAATACTAATGAAGCAAATGGTACTTATGCACCTGAGCTAACCCATGCTTTACATGTACTGATAGAGGCAGGATTCGAATACGACTTGGTCTCCATCAAAGGTGGGAAAGCACCTCTTTACGGCACTGATATCGATGGTGATGAAGTAAATAGTCAGATGTTAGCTAATGAAGATTTCCAGAATAGAGTGTAAGCGTCCGGTGAACCCGGTCTATTAAGTCAAATTTACTAATATACTCTTAAGTCTAAATTAAAAAAGAGTATAAGCATGAGTTCCGTATCAAGATCAAATAGTAAGATATCCCCATCTATAAAATCTAAAGT
>JABJNB010000016.1 GCA_018659145.1 Rickettsiales bacterium | reverse complement strand
GCATCACCATTTCTTTAACTAATTGTATCTCTACTAGATATTCAGCCCATAAATCTGCATCTAAGTTAATATCAATATTTTGCGATAGCTGCTGTATTTCCTCGTCTAAGGATAGCAATTTATTAGATAATTCTTGAAAATTTGACTTTGTTCGAATTTGAGGCGCTATATCGTACAAACCTTGAGACCAGAAACCTAACCTCTCATCCTTTCTCATATCACCATAAATATCTCCGAGAGTTTCTGCCTCGCAATGAGATGCCTTAGCGCCATTTAACAAAACAGGTACAGAACCTTGCAACATTGCTATTGCATTTATTAAAGCTTTATCAGCTAGAGCATTTTTATTGCCAGCATCAGAATCATTGTAAACCAACCCAATAGATCCAAACACATCATATGAAGGAAAGTTTAATAACTCTAAATCCTCAATTGGCATATGGCCCAATATAGCCAGATCTACAGCCCTATCAGCCAAACCTACAACATCTAGTCTCTCTTGATGCAAATACTCACGCCAAGCAGTAGGGTCAATCACATCTCTTGCAAAAAAACCGCTTATAGCTGTATGATGATTTTTTGGATGAAAAATAAATTCAAAAGATGCTTCCAGGTCAAGATTTCTGCGCATATATCGATAATTATCAATCAGGTGAGTCATGTTCTCGATATACCTATCCTTAACTATACCATGATTCTCAGAGCCAGTTTCCCGAAAAAGGGCCTCTCGCTCGACTTGCAATCCCATAGCAGAATATTCTGCTATTTCTAACGCCATAACACGTACTATATTATATTTTGATATTGTACTTTTTGCACGCACCACAGATTGCGCTGACTCAGATAACAAGAGGAGGTTCTTACGTATTTTACTCCTTGCTGCATCATCCTTACAACATTCCAATAGGTCTTCTACAATTGCTATATTATCTATAGAAAACACATGATTCACATCATTTATTTTTTCTACAATCTCATAAAACTTACTCTCTTTATCCGCACTAATTCCTGATAACTCTCTTAGCAAATATTGCGCTGTTTGGTCATTTAAATCATCATGAAAATAACTTAACTCATTCAATTTTGCCTGAAACTTTGACTCCTCTAATAATTTAGCGCTACTATCTGTTCCCGCGGTTGTGGCTAGCAATGTTTTTACGGCTTCGATTATTCCTGGCATAATTTATTAATATTCATTATAGTAGCGATTATATCACGATTCCTAACCTTTGTCTTGTTTTTTAATATAGCACCCTTAATTGAAATGTTTTTTATTGCCTTTTTTATTAAAAACTCTAAATGTCGTGCTAGTAATTTGTTGGAGTATTTGCTATGTTAAAAAGACTAATCTTAATAGCTTTAATGGCCCTAATGGCCGCTGGATGCTCAACTAAGCAAGAGCAACCAAGATCAGAGTTGGACAACTTACCAAAATGGGTGCTTGATCCTTATATTGACGGCACGATTGCTGCAGTTGGTATGTCACCAGCTAGTACTGGTGGCCTACAATTCCAGATACCAAAAGCAGAAGCTGATGCTAGAGCCAACATCGCAGCCCAAATCGAAACCATAGTTTCAAGGCTAACAAAAGATGCTTTAAGGGAAGTTAAAATAGCTGATCAAAATGATGTAGAAAATGTTTTTTCTCAAGCAACAAAAAGCCTAATAAAAGAAGTTCCTCTATCTGGTGCAAGACGCAGAAATATGTTCAAGGATCCTGAGGAAGGTACATTATTCGTTCATATGTCAATTGATAATCAAATGATTCAAGATTATATGAGAAAAAACCAAAGCGCTATTGAAGCTTCTGTTGCAGCCTCAAACTTATCTCGCAGCAACATTAAAAAATCTCAAGAAGCAGTACGTGAGTTATTCACCGATTTAAACAAAGAGTTAAAAGCAAAATAACCAGATGCCGATTAAACTTACAATCTTACTATTAATAATCTCTGCTTGCAGCCCAAGTGCAGATATTATTCAACGCAATCAAAGCAATGTGCTAGATAATAAAATCGGCACAGTGGATGATATGTTTAACGAAATATAATGAACAAAATTTTAATAATCACATCGCTATTATTCATTAACTCATGCGCGTCAGGATTGTCTATAATAGCCTCCACAGACAATGAACACATGTATCTATCCCCAGATAGCCAAAGCCAATCAAGAAAAATCATCCAAAGCTTGATGGTTACAAACAACTAAAAAGGGTGACGCACCCTGGACCGCAGGGGAGGACCCGCATGTCCTCCCGAGATCAAACAAAAAGCTCAATGATCCCCGTGTAACGTGCCTGGCTTGCCCATGCTCTGGAAGGTGAAGATATCCACAATCCAATAAATCACCCTTGTCCCCTAGTTCCAACAGCCAATGCGACATTATGAACTCTTATATAATCGACTTTACCAATGAGGTAATCAGTAATTATGTTTGTGACAAAATCTCGGTCATCAATTTGGTCTAATTGACCACCTTTAATATAAGGCGCAGATAAGAATGATTTATCAAACTCACTTAAAAAAGATTTTCGTGAATGCCCTACATATATTGGATAACCTAAAGAATCGAACATTTCTATTTTCTCAACAAGCTCTAATGATTGTTTGGGCGTCTTGCCAAAACCAATACCTATATCCAAAATAATCTGCTTATCCAAAACACCAGCCTGCTTAAAAATAGTTATCTTGTTTTTAAACCAACAAGTCAGCTCGGACACAATATCAAGATCGCCTGATATACAAATATCTTTATCAGCTGGAATGCCAAGATTGTGATTTATAATAATTTTACGCCCAGATAATGCAGCTAATTTTATAATCTCATTATTTGCAGCGCCCGAAACATCATTAATATAATCAATTCCTAGATCTAGCGCTTTAGAAATATTCTCTGCGTGATAAGAATCCAAGCTAACTTCTACCTTATGTTCATGTGCTGCTTTTATAATATCCGGCAAAATATTCTCAAGGCGCCGCCATTCCTCGAGACTTGAGATCATCTTAGCTCCAGGCCGAGTTGACTCAGCGCCTATATCAACAATATCAACCTTCTGCTCAATCATTTTATTCAAATGCGCTATAGCAGAAGATTTAACTAGATACTCTCCTCCATCAGAGAATGAGTCTGGGGTTATATTTAAAATTCCGATAATCTTAGTCATATCGTAACGAGAATATCAGTTATAGCGCAACCTGATTTATCAATTGGATTCCGTTTAATTATCTCCGAGATGGTCTGATTATGAAAAATCCCCGATCTTGGATAAATCCAATTAGGTGCTAAATCATTGACTGGTAATAAGGCAAAATCACGCTCTAATAAGAACTTATGTGGAATAGTCAAATTTCTACTGGCTATATCATAATCACCATATAATAAAATATCGATATCAATTTCTCTAGGAGACCAGAATCCTCGATCAATTCTACCAATTATTTTTTCGATTTCTTTTACTTTTTCTAAAAGCTCTTGAGGCTCTAATTCACAATCACCTGAAACTGCTAAATTAAGATAAGACTTATCCCAATCATCAGGAGCACCTGATGGCAATACTGCTTTTGATTTGTAAATTTTAGAAATCTGAATATCCGTTAGCACCGGCCCATCTTGCAACAATGTAATTGCTTGCTCTATATATTTAACCTGATCTCCGATATTGCTGCCTAATCCTAAAATAACTTTCATTACACCCCCTTCTTAAATATTCAAATGCACTACAATCAATTTACGAGAATAATAAAGTAGTTTTTATAAACAATACCAATATTCATCTATAACAATGGCTTTAATTGCATATTTTGTCAGTAGAACTTTTCGATAAGAAGGGCAGTACTAGCAATGGCTAATGCAAGTTTCTTATCGGGAATTTATACCACAAAATAAATTAGTAAATTGAGTTTTATAGATCAATATTGGTATTAGGTCAAGCATCTGCTTGCGAATAGAATTAAAATATTTATATTATCGCAGACCTCTGGCAAAATAATCAATAAAGTATACAAGATGGCGAGCAATTCATTTGGAGATTTTTACAAATTCACAAGCTGGGGCGAAAGTCACGGACCTGCAATTGGCTGTGTCATTGATGGAGTACCACCACTAATCCCTCTAGATGTCTCGGATATCCAGCCATATCTTGACCAAAGAAAGCCGGGACAATCTCGTTTTACAACCCAAAGATCTGAAGAGGATAAAGTCGAAATCTTATCAGGTGTTTTTGAAGGCAAAACTACAGGAGCCCCCATTAGCCTTATAATTTACAACCAAGATCAAAGATCTAAAGATTATGGTGATATCAAAGAAAAATTTAGGCCCGGTCATGCAGATATAACCTATTTCTATAAATATGGCATTCGAGATTATCGTGGCGGAGGAAGAGCATCCGCGCGCGAAACTGCAATGCGAGTTGCAGCAGGTGCGGTTGCCCGCAAAATTCTAGACTCTAAAATAACAATAAATGCTGCTGTCACCAAAATCGGCATTGTAGAATGCTCGGCTAATGAATGGGATAATGACAAAATCAAAAACAATCCATTCTTTGCAGCCGATTATAGCAAAGAGCAAGAACTAGCAGATTATGTTGATGACATTCGCAAGAAAGGTCTCTCAATTGGTGCTGAAATTGAAATCAGAGCATCAAATGTACCGATAGGTTTTGGTGATCCAATTTATGACAAAATGGATAGTAAAATAGCAAGCGCAATGATGAGTATTAATGCTGTCAAATCCGTTGAGATTGGCGCTGGTAATAAAGTTAGCGATTATGATGGTGCATTTAATGCTGACGAGATATCAGTAGATAATAATAATAATATTCAATTTTCATCCAATAACGCTGGTGGAATTTTAGGTGGAATTACTAGTGGCCAAGATATTATTACAAAGATTAACATTAAACCAACTAGTTCAATTTTAACTCCGCGTAAGACTATCACATCATCTAAAGAAAATACTATGATAGTTACCAAAGGTCGTCATGACCCATGTGTTGGTATTAGAGCCGTACCGGTAGCAGAGGCTATGATGGCATGCGTTCTTGCTGATGCTATGCTAAAGCAAAGGGCAATTAGAAGTTAATATGTTAAAAATTTTTTTAAGCATCCTACTCTTTAACATACTCACATCATGCAGCAATAATAGTTTGCAAGAATTACCAGAATGGTATTTAAACTCATCACAAAATGATTTAAGCAGATTATATGGTACTGGTTATGGTACCGATTTAAATAGCGCCGAGAAAGATGCTTTAAATAACTTAGCACAAAAAATTATCGTAAATATTTCCTCTTCTATGGAAATCCTAAAGCAAGAACGTACCTTTAACCAAACATCTAATTTTAGCGAATCATCAAAACAAGCAATCTCAAGTGAGGTAGAAAAGATTTCATTTAATAATTATAAAAATGAGCAATCTTCCTCCTCAGGCAAGTATATTTATAGTTTAGTCAGTATAGACCGAGATGAATTATCTCAAACTTATATCGATAAAATAAATAACGCTAATAGTAAAATTGATGCACTCTATACAGAGCTCCAAAAGAAATCTCTGATTGAACAAAAAGCTGATTTTTTACAAATTGATAAAATTATAGCATTAACCCAAAAAGACTTAATCATATTGCGGGCAATATCACAGGAGCAAGCGCTCATAGCCCCTCATCTTAAAAAATATAACAACCTAAATTCAAACCATCAAATAGTGAATAACAAACTATCTATCTATTTCGAAACTGATGATCTGAGTCAACAAATTACAACAGTGCTTAGCAGTAAAGTAACAAGGAATAATATTAAAGTTAACAAAACCAGAAGCTTTGCAAAAGATGAAGCTGTGTTTAAAATTACATCCCAGCAAAATACTCAATATCTATATGGATCATATTGGATAAAGAATGAATCCACCCTCTCTGTTATATCAAGTAATAATAAAGTAATAAAACTTTTTAACTTCACCACTAAAGGATCTTCCGTCATTAGTTATGCCGAAGCAGAAAATGCTATGTCCCAAAACTTTGCCAAGCAAATTAAAGAAAAAGATTTCTTTAATTTGATCGGTTTTTATTAAAAATATATTTTAGATTATGAAATTAATGCAATCCTACTTAAAAAATATACTACTGGCTATAACCTTAACAAGTTGTGCTCATAACATTAAAGATCTAGGTAGCTATCATCAATCAATGATGGAACAATCTCCTTTGATAACAAGTGAAGATCTTCAAAATCCTAAAGCCATTATCGTTATTTTTGAGCTTGATAATAATGGTATCGCAGAAGCAGAAAAAGCAAATTTGGGAAAAACATCTTCAGCCAAAATTGAGAACATTCTAGCTAAAGGCAAGTTAGTCACAATAGCAGAGCGTAATAATATCAAAAAATTACATCAAGAAATAGCTTTGTCTGAAATGAACTCCGACACAACATATTCCGGACCCGCAGTTGCAGATTACGCTATATCTGGTAAAATTATATCAGCCGGTCTAGAGCATAAATTCCAATCAGCTTCAGTGTATTACAACCCATCTTCTGGAACCTTGGTTCGGGTTCCACCAAAAAACAAATATGAAGCTAGTGTTTCTGGAAACTTCAAAATATTAAAATTACCCTCACTAAAAGTGATTGATGTAATTGAATTTAAAGGCCAAGAATATCGCTTCGAAGATGCTATCGAAGATCGCAGCTTTTTCTCGTCAAGAATAGATCCCTCAAATATCAAAACTGAAGATAATGAGCTACTTAGGAAAGCAACTCTGGATGCTATCGAAGATAATGCTCATAATTTAAAAAATATTTTTGCTAACTTCAAAAGAGGTTATATTTACGAACGACGTAACAATGGTAAAGATGATATATTCCTCATAAATATGGGGAGTAATGATGGGCTTAAATCAGGAACAAAAGCGACTCTATATACATTAGAAGAATATAACAGCCCAATGTCAGAGGAGACATCTCTGGAAGAAATTGAGCTAGGGCAAGCTGTAGTTACTAATCGTATTTTTGACAATAAAGCCTGGGTCATTATCAAAGATAAAAAACTTATAGATAATATTCAAATTGGTGATTTTGTAAAAGTAACTTTTAAAAAATCTCTTACAAGAAAATTTGATAATATCTCCGATACAACAAAGGGACTTATTTATTAAAAGAATGATCCGTATGGTCTGGGGTTTGCCACACGGAATCACCGAATATGTTTGATTAAGGGCTGGAGAACCCAGCCCTTACAGGGCCCGTCTTGAATCAAAGTTGCAAAGATTTTTATTCTTAAGATCTTGGGGTTTTTGGTAGGGTTTTTTGAATAGCCAAAGCTATTCAAAATAAATTATACTAATATAATGCAGGGGGGAATTTGTGATTTTGACTAGAGGCAAGCCCCTGCGATATAATTTGTTCTACGGGCTCATAATTGTAAGTGCCCTAGAGCGGAACTCACGACGGTAGATAATCCAAATAACCGAGCTCGTCAAAAGCATAAATAATATTGGATGCAAGAACCATGATAGGGTTACCAGACCTAAATAATAAGCTCTAATACCCATACTAAAATGCCGTGCTGCATTAGACAGGATTTTTGCATTACGCTCAATATAGACAAGATTCTTTTTTGTTCTCACTTTACTTTTATCCACATGATCAGTCGCTAAAATCATAGCAATTGCATAATTATACTGCCGAATAGACCAAGTATATTTAAAGAATGCATAAATAAATATAATCACCAATACCATAGTTTTAATTTCCCAAAACTGATTATTTACATAAGTCATAGGAATATTAGATATGATAGCTATTGCACGCTCAGATAGACCAAATAATGGCAATAAAAATGCTACAATAAGAATAGATGTAGAAGCAAAAAATGCTCCCGTACGAACAAAGCTAGCTATCGCATTAATATCAACAACTTTATCTGCACGAAGAATAGAGTTTTCCATCCATTGCAAACGATATACATGCATTATCTGGTAAATATTACCATCTAAACGCCCTGATTTATAATCAGCATAAATACTATAACCAAACCAAGAACATAAAAACCATAGCAAGGCTATTATATCCAAAAAATATAGTGCTATTATTTCTCCCATTTCCTTATCTCCGTAGATGAATTATTATCTTTTATTATTGTTTCAAAGAACCAAATTGGCGCTGCCAAGCTAGCACCATAAATTTTAGTTTTATTATATTTATATTTATAGAAATTTATTGCTGCCTTTGAGCGCATAGCGTAGTGAATATAACGACCTCTATCACCAATGATAATATTAATTTCTTGGAATATTCTTTTAAAATCTCGCCATTTATCAAACTCTATTAAACTATCAGCTCCCATCAACCAAAATAATTTATCTCGCTTAAAATGTTTTTTTAAATAAAGGATTGTCTTAATCGATTCAGTATAGCCAAGTTTATTTTCAATATCAGACACTTCAATAAAACGGTAATGCCTTGTTAGCTCAAGAGCCATATTAAAACGCTCTTCAAATGACTTGTAAATAGATATATCCTTCAAAGGATTATGCGGTGTAACTAACCAGATAACTTTCTGCAAATTATGCTTTTGTTTTAATTGCAGACAAAGATTTAAATGACCAGAATGAGCTGGGTTAAATGACCCACCTAATATTCCTATTCGCATACTAGTCTCAAGTAAGTAACATTATTTTGCCCAGCCTAGTTTTATTCTGATTATATTCCAGGAATGAATGGAATATCTAAACAAGATGTTAACACCAAACATGATGATAAAATTAAAATAGACTTAATATACATACTAACCTCTTAAATATTAATGATGATAAAGGGTAATAAGATTGCCTTTATATGCAACTTTATTAATTACTAAACAGCTAAATTCATCATACCATCCCTCTCTAAATCCTGATTATGTAATGATTTAGAAAAGCAAATCTCAGTGACCTACTAACGACCAGCTCTTTTTCTTGCATTAGGATCCAAATGCATCTTACGCAATCTTAATCCTTTTGGCGTTACCTCAAGCAACTCATCTTCATTAATATATGACATTAACTGCTCTAGACTTAATTTTTTAGTTGGCGTTAATTTTACAGTTTCATCTTTACCAGATGCTCTAAAATTAGTCAGCTGCTTTGCCTTTAAGATATTAACCTCTAGATCGTTATCTCTGTTATGCTCACCAATTATCATCCCCTGATAAACTTTATCACCAGTGGTAACGAACATTAAACCACGATCTTGCAGGTTAATAAGAGCATAAGTCACAGCCTCACCCTGACCATTGGAAATCAATGCCCCAGCCTTTCTAGTTGGCAGGTTACCTTTATAAGCTTGATATTCATAAAAGACTCTATTGAACAATCCAGTTCCACGAGTTAAGCCCATGAATTCACCTTGAAAGCCTATTAAACCTCTTGAAGCTATATGGTAGATTATTCTTGTTCTACCAATACCCATAGGCTTCATATCAATCATTTGACCTTTACGAATATTTAACAAATCAACAACCGTACCAGAATGCTCATCATCAACATCAATAATTGCTTCTTCTACAGGCTCTAATACATTACCATCATCATCTTTTTTCAAAATAACCCTTGGCCTTGATACTGATAATTCAAAACCTTCTCTACGCATTGATTCAATCAAAACACCTAATTGTAATTCGCCTCTACCAGAAACAGAAAAAGCATCTTTATCATCAGATTCCTCAACCTTAATCGCAACATTTATTTCAACCTCCTTAAGCAAGCGATCTCTAATCATAGTCGAGGTAACTTTACTACCCTCAAGTCCAGCAAAAGGCGAATCATTCACCGCCAAAGTAATCGACATAGTTGGCGGATCTATTGCCAAAGCTTTAATTGGGACAGTTACCGATAAATCACAAATAGTATTTGCTACATTAGTTTTAGCAAAGCCTGCTATTGAGATAATATCTCCTGCCATAGCTTCTTCTACCGGAACTCTTGTAACCCCAGAGAATGATAGTAATTTTGTTAGACGCGCTTTTTCTACATCTTCTCCATACAAATCTATCGACTTAACATTCTGATTAACTTTTGCTCGACCAGATTCAATACGACCAGTTAACATTCTACCAAGATACGGATCAGAATCTAATAAGGTTGTTAGCATTTTAAATGGTCCATCAGCATCCACATTTGGTGGTGAAAAATGATCAATAATTTTGTCTAATAACGGATCTAAGCTAACTTTCTCATCTTCTAAATCAGCTACACACCAGCCATTTTTTCCAGATGCATATAAATAAGGGAATTCTAACTGATCACTTTTTGCATCCAATGCTACAAACAAATCAAAAACTTCATCCAAGACTTCATCACATCTAGCATCAGGCCTGTCAGCTTTATTTATAATAACTAGTGGTTTCAAACCAAGTTTTAAAGCCTTACCTAATACAAATTTAGTTTGAGGCATCGGTCCTTCACTACTATCAACTAATAACAAAACACCATCTACCATAGATAAAACACGCTCTACTTCACCACCAAAATCAGCATGTCCCGGTGTATCAACAATATTAATTTTAATATCGTTTTTTATAATAGCGGTACATTTAGCAAGAATCGTAATTCCTCTTTCCTGCTCTAACTCATTACTATCCATTATTCTTTCGGAGATTTCTTGATTCTCACGAAAAGTTCCATTCTGTTTAAAAATGGAATCAATCATAGTTGTTTTTCCATGATCTACATGCGCAATAATAGCTACATTTCTAAGTTCTTTAAACATTTTATCTAATTTTTAATTTTTAATTTTTAATTTCTGACAACATCCACAATAAGGCTGCGTCACTATAATGATTAACATCGAAATGCCAAGCCTTTATTACCCCATAAATCCGGAGGATAAAACTCATGTCCCAAGCAACTAAAAATTAAACAAAAAAAACTGCTGTTTTACACTTCAAATTACCGGACGATTTGGAGGAACTATACTAAAACTTACGAGATCGGCCCAAGGCTAAACAACACATCTATGTTAAACCAGCAAGTTTTTAACAAAAGCATCAAAATTCTGCGGAGATGCAACCGACTCTTTACCTATTACAATATTATAAATCTCATCCAAAGTTTTCTGAAAATCATCATTGATAACCACATGATCATATTCATGATAATGCCTTATTTCAGACTTTGCTTTTTGCATCCGAGATAATATAACATCCTGACTATCCATAGCTCTTGACTCCAATCTCTTCTTTAAAACACTAAGTGATGGTGGTAGAATATAGATACTTAAAGACTCATATCCACCTTGCTTCCTTATCGCCTTAGCCCCCTGCCAATCAATATCCAAAACCACATTAATATTTCTAACTAATTGCTGAGCAATATAATCTTTTGGAGTTCCATAAGAATTTTCAAATACTATAGCATGCTCTAAAAATTCATGAGCCTTTACCATATGATCAAAATCATGCTTTGTTTTAAAAAAATAATCCACAGCTTCCGTCTCATTTAACCTTTTGACTCTAGTTGTAGCCGAGATAGATATTCTAAAGTCATCTGACTTTTCAACCAATGCTCTGGATATAGATGTCTTCCCTGCACCTGATGGCGATGAAATAATAATTAACTTAGCTGGATTCACTTGCATTCAATATAAAAAGTAACTTATACCAAGCTTCATCTATAATGCTAGATTTAATAAAATATTTTTTATGCAGAAATTAGTATTTTAAAATGTAGGGCCAAACATAGCTAATTCAAACTTTACAATACTAATTTACACTAAAAACTACATAGAAAATCTAGCATTATAGATGAAGCTTGCTATATTATACTATGTATAAAATATAATTTTCCATATGAAAAATCCATCTAACATAATTATCACCGGAGCCTCATCCGGAATTGGCAAAGCTCTAGCAATTAAATATTCTCAAAATTGCCACAATTTATTAATCGTGGGGCGAAATGAAGATCGATTAAACTTGGCAAGAAACTTATGCAATCTAAAGTGCAATGTACAAATATCAGCAACTGATGTAACTAATTTTCAGAAAATAAAAAATACCATTTATCAATTCGACAAACAATACCCCATAGACCTAATTATTGCCAATGCCGGAATTTCTGCAGGATCTGGTAATGCAGGTGAGAATATTGATCAATTAAAGAAAATCTACGACACTAACATTTACGGAGTGATAAATTGTATTTACCCCGCTATAGAAAAAATGACTAAGCGCCAAAGTGGGCAGATTGCCATTATGAGCTCCATGTCAGCATTCACCCCAATACCAACAGCTCCTGCATACTCTTCATCAAAACAATGCGTAAGCTTTATTGGCCACGCACTCAGACACTCTTTAGTAAAACATAATATAAAACTTTCCGTTATCTACCCTGGGTTTGTCGAAACACCAATGACCGATAAAAACAAATTCATTATGCCCTTCATTATGAAACCCGAGATTGCTGTAGATAAAATTATAACTGGATTGCAAAAAAATAAAGCTAAAATCATCTTCCCAAAAATCTTTTACCTAATGACATTAGCTTTGAATATTATGCCAGATAAAATACAAAGATATATGTTCAATAAAGCTCCTGCAAAAGATAGCTTATAGCTTTTTTTTGCAGAGACAAGATCTTACGTCTCAGCAAAATAGGCAAGTAAAAAGATCCGATAAAAGAAATTCGATTAAGACATTTTTGCATTTTTACACTTAGGGCTTTCCCCTCTCATAGATATTACCCAAATTTTGGACAAAAAAAAGCGGCTATAAAATAGCCGCTTAGGGGAAAGAACTTTTAGAAGGCAAGAGAAGTATACACTATCTCTTCGAGAATTGAAAACGTTTTCTCGCTTTTTTCCTACCAGGTTTTTTTCTCTCAACAATACGATCATCTCTAGTTAACAATCCTGTAGACCTTAGCACTCTGTGATAAGCCTCTGGATTATGTACAGACAAAGCCTTACTAATCCCATGAGCTATTGCTTCTGCTTGAGAAGAAATTCCTCCACCCAAAACAGTACAGAATACATCATATTTTCCAACTGCATCAGTAGTAACAAAAGGTTGGTTTACAACAACCTGATATTTTGCGAATGAAAAATATTTCGTAAGATCTTTTTTATTAATCACGACTTTACCCGCACCCTTTTTGATCCAAACCCTAGCTATAGATGTTTTTCTTTTACCAGTACCGTACGATCTTCCCAATGAATCAATATTACTTTTCGTTAATATAGATACCGGTTCTAAGTTTTGATTTGAATCAGCTTCAACTTCAATATTAAATTCCATAAGTCTTAATTATCTGTGATTTTTTCTATTTAGCGCAGCTAAATCTACATACCTTGGTTTCTGCCCTTCATGAGGATGAGCTTCGCCAGCATAAACATACAAGTTACTAAGTCTATCCCTACCAAGAGGTGTATCACCTAGCATTCTTTTTACTGCCTTTCTCATAACTTGCTCAGGCTTTGTAGCCAAAAGCTTTTTAGGTGTTATTTCTTTAATTCCACCGACATAACCTGTATGCCAATAGTATTTTTCATCTGTTGCTTTTCTTCCTGTAAAAACCACTTGCTCAGCATTAATTACAATGACATTGTCTCCACAATCAAGAAAAGGTGTATAAGTAGGCTTGTGCTTACCCATTAAATACAGAGCTATACGAGACGCTGCTCTGCCCACGATTAAGTCTTTGGCATCGATTAAGATCCATTCCTTCTTGATATCGTGATGTGATAAATTAAATGTTTTCATCTATATAATATATTTTAGCAAAACGTATCTTTAACCAGGATGCATTCAAATTGCAAGTGATAAATATTCAAAATAATGATTTATTACAAAACCTATCTTTATTTATACAGGATTATGCGCCTGCCTCAAATCAAAGTCACAAAAAATTTTTTTCTTCTTAAAGTATATATTATTTTTGTACAATTAGATAAAAGAGAGTAATTAGGTTATCCCCTAGGCATAGGGCTCGGTCTAATAAGGGAGTCCAGCCTCAACCATACGGGAAGCTTTGCCTCATGCAAATTGCACCCAAAATACAGTAGGCTCATCTCATTAAACCCTTAATCTATTTTACTCAAGGCAGATATGTGGCCCTCCCTCCTGCAGCAGACCAAGCTCGATGTTTCCGAGCGGAATGACACCCTACTATATAAAATATAAAATCTATTTACATAAACAAATGAAACTTGTAGCTTCACCCGGATAAAGAAAAGATATATACCAATAAATTAATTAGCCTGATGAATAAACTTCTTATTTTAATATTACTATCTACATTCACACTTGCTTGCTCTAAAAATAATGAAGACTTAAAAAGCCCTTGTGTATCTCTAGATAATGGTCCGTGTGGTCCTAAAAAACCTGTAAATGTCTGGTTGTCATAAGCACACAAACTTATTGCTTAGTTCAGTATCATGATTATAAGCGCCTTCTAAATTAAATCTATAACACAAAATGTCCACTATGCCTGATAATAAAACACAGCTTCATATCCAAAAACTTACAGATAAGGACGCCTTAGACTTTCATGAGAAAGGTAGGCCGGGCAAAATAACTATAACACCCTCTAAACCTCTAACCACACAAAGAGATCTATCGCTTGCTTACTCTCCTGGAGTTGCAATACCATGCCTAGAGATTCAGAAAAACCCTAGTGACGCATATAGATACACCTCTAAGGGAAATTTGGTTGCAGTTATAAGTAATGGTACAGCGGTACTTGGACTTGGAAACTTAGGCGCCTTAGCATCAAAGCCTGTAATGGAAGGTAAGGCTGTATTATTCAAAAGATTTGCTGATATTGACTCTGTCGATATAGAGGTGGATACAGAGGATGCAGACGAATTCATCAATGCGGTAAAATATCTGTCTCCTTCATGGGGCGGCATCAACCTAGAAGACATCAAAGCCCCTGAATGCTTCATTATTGAAAAAAAATTAAAAGAATTATTAGACATCCCTGTATTTCACGATGATCAACATGGTACTGCGGTTATTACCGCCGCAGGGATTATAAACGCTGCTCATATAACAAATAAAAAACTCGAAGACCTGACCATTGTTGTAAACGGTGCTGGATCCGCTGGCATAGCTTGCTTAGAACTAATAAAATCCATGGGTATCCCAGACAAGAACTGCTACCTATGTGACACTAGAGGTATCATTTACAAAGGCCGTGAAGCAGGTATGAATGAGTGGAAGGCAAAACATGCAAATGATACGTCAAAGCGAACATTATCAGAAGCCTTGATTGGTGCCGATGTCTTTTTGGGACTATCAGTAAAAGGAGCTGTGACTAAAGAAATGGTTAAAGCCATGGCTAAGCAGCCAATTATTTTTGCTATGGCAAACCCTGACCCAGAAATTCTTCCCGAAGATGCACGAGAAGTTTGCCCAGATGCAATTATAGCAACAGGTCGCTCTGATTACCAAAACCAGATTAACAATGTAATGGGCTTCCCTTACATTTTTAGGGGAGCTTTAGATGTACAAGCCAGCTCTATTAACGAAGAAATGAAGATTGCTGCCGCGCAAGCTTTAGCTGAGTTAGCCAGGGAGCCAGTGCCCGAAGAAGTCTCTAATGCATATTTAGGACGAAAAATGAAATATGGTCCCGACTACATCATTCCCGTTCCTTTTGACCCAAGGTTAATTCACACCATTCCCGTAAAGGTAGCCGAAGCTGCTATTAAATCTGGGGTGGCAAGAAAACCTATATCCAATATGGATCATTATAAAAACCAGCTAGCAAGCCGTTTAAACCCTGCAGCAAATAACCTAAATTTGATTTTTGGGAAAATTCGGAACAAACCAACAAGCGTTGTATTTGCCGAAGGCGAGAACTTGCAGGTATTAGGCGCGGCAAAAGAATGGCAAGATTCATGCTATGGTCAAGCCATTTTGCTAACGAGAACCGATCGGGCCGAAGAGTTAGAAGCAAGCCTAACTGAATATAACGTTAACCGAGATAATATCAAAATTATTAACATCTCAGATTCAGAATATAATACAGAATTTGCAAAAATACTTTACACAAAATTACAAAGAAAAGGTTATTTGTATCGTGACTGCGAAAGAATGGTAAGAGATGATCGAAATATTTTTGCATCTTGCGCTATCACAAGTGGTCTAGCTGATATCGCAGTTACCGGAGCAACGCGTAATTACAAAAATGTTTTAGATGACATTGAAAAAGTAATAGATGTAAAAGAAAACCATAGGTTATTTGGCTACTCAATGATTTGCAATAACGATCGCTCTGTATTTATTGCTGATACCGCAATAACCGAATTATCATCCTCAAGAGAGATGGCAGAAGTAGCTATACAACTATCAAAGGTTGTTATAAAATTAGGACATACTCCTAGAGTTGCTTTTGTATCTTTCTCAAACTTTGGGAATCAGATTAGACAAGAATCTAGCCGAATAAAGGATGCTAAAGAGATCTTGGATGCGCAAAATGTTGATTTTGAATATGATGGCGAAATGTCACCCGACGTTGCATTAAATGAAAATTTACTACGGCTATATCCTTTTGCAAATTTATCCAAACCAGCTAATATTCTTATTATGCCAGGCTTACATTCTGCAATTATTTCATCCAAACTATATAGCGCGCTAGGTGAAGGTATAGTTATTGGTCCAGTTCTTGATGGTTTAGAAAAGACTATCCAAATTGTACCTTTAGGCGCAAGTACAAGCGAGATTATAAATATTGCAGCTATTGCAGCAAGCTTACATGGTAACAGAAATGGTGGAAAACTCTAAAATTCTCATCTGCATAAACAATCCTATCTCCGCAGAAAACGCCATAACTTATGCCTGCCTTATGGCAAAGAAATTTGGTAATGTTATAGAGTTACTTACCATTATTGATAATAGCGCAAACGAATATCAAAGCTTTTTTTCCATTGGCAAAAAGATCTCCAATGACAAACGCAATGATGTAGAATTATGGCTTAAAAAACTATCTGAAGATATTTACAGTAAACATAAATTACATTCAGTGATAAATATCAAGGAAGGGAAAGCATCTGATGAAATTGAGAAAACAATCGAAAATAATAAAAATATCAAAATGTTAATTTTACCATCATCTCCAGAATCATTATCCAGCGGGAAGTTCATCCCTTATTTAACAGAAAAAATATTAGATAAATTACATATTCCCATTTTAATTATTCCATCTAGTTTAACCAAAACACAAATTAGCGACTTATTGTAAATGAGCTATATCTATATTTTTTTAGGCGGAGGTTTGGGAGCCATATTTCGATATTTAACAACAAAATTAGTCAATAACTCCTCTGACAAACTTTCGTTCATCTCCCACTACCACTCTGTGGTTATAGTTAACTTAATAGGCTGCATTATTTATGCTATATTACTTTTATTTATAAGCCGCACCTTAAATATATCAAGCAATGCAAAGTTGTTTATCTTTACTGGATTACTTGCTTCCTACACCACATTTTCAACCTTTGTCTTTGAAACTTTTGACTTATTCTACAAAGATGGTATTGCTATAGCATTCAATTATTTTTGTATTTCACTAATCTCAAGCTTTATCGGCTTCTTTATTATTTATCGCCTCCATGTCCAAAATTAACACATACTTCCAAGATATCCCAATTATATTGGACCATAACGACTTTATTGTGATCAACAAACCTTATGGCTTAGCTTCTCAAGGCGGTACAAAAGTAAAAAGATCTGTTGACAAAATATTCACCGTTGAGAATGGCTTTAGATTCGATTGCAAATTAGTTCATAGACTAGACCAACACACGTCCGGTGCATTAATATTAGCTAAATACAGAAATGCAGCAACTAAACTAAGCAAGCTATTCCAAGAACAACTAATTAACAAAAGTTACCTAGCTTTAGTTAAAGGACAACCTAGACCTGAATCTGGATCAATAACCTACCCTTTAGTCAAAACATCCAGACTTGGTAAAGAAATGATGTGTATAACACATAATCCAGAAGATAGCTTTGGTGACATAAAAAAAGCGGAAACTTTATACGAAATTATAGACCATGTTCACAACCATATTTCGTTACTGAGGGTCACGCCTATTACCGGTAGAAAACATCAGATAAGAGTGCATCTTGCAGCAATAGATCTTCCTGTAATTGGTGATGGAAAATACGGAGGCAAAGATGCTTTTGTTACAGATATTCCAAATCAATTACATTTACATTGCCATAATTTGAATTTCCAATTCAAAGGCAAGCATATCAATATTACCGCGGATTTACCCAAGACATTTAAAGAAACATTAAAATCATACTCTCTACATTTATAGAAAAATATTGCTTGTAGGGGCGGGATCCGCGTGATTGTCAAGTCCTGAAATAGGTTGTCACTTTTTTGACCTAAAGTATCATCTTCTTCATCACTAATAACTTATAAGTTATTAGTGATGAACTTTTTGTGAGCTTGGCTTGGTGTAGCAAGGTTTAAACTTAGATGAGGTCTATAATACAAACCCATGAGAGTGATATTGGCAACCTCCATCACTATGGTGAAGATCGTATTTATTACCGCGTAAGGCTTGACGCAAAGCTAATATCGCGCCTTGCGATATTAGGCTAGATGATAAATTATAACCCATGATCTTACGTGATTGATTATCCATTGTTAAGGCTAAATAATAATCTCTATTATTCGCCTTTAGATAAGTTATATCCGAGGATATAACTCTTGATGATGTGTATGATGATAACTTGCTACCAAACATCTTCCACCTTAGGGTAAAACCTTCGTTTCTTGGTAAGCGTCCGGTGAACCCGGTCTATCTTAAAACTCAATCCAGTTTAAGATTCCATGGCAGCAAGTCTTCAATCTTTTTATGGTTATAGCCAGCAATTACAGAGAGTAGTTTATGCAAATATTTTTGCGGATTAATATTGTTAATCTTGCAAGTTGCGATAATTGAATAAATATTTGCAGCAACATCTCCCCCTTTATCAGAGCCAGCAAAAAGCCAATTCTTCCGACCAATGGCTATGGATCTCATAGCACGCTCAGCTGCAT
>JABJNB010000015.1 GCA_018659145.1 Rickettsiales bacterium | reverse complement strand
GCGAATATGGTTTAAGACAAGTAAAATCATCAGAGTGGGATCCGTTAAAATTAAAGCGGTTAGATTTAACCTATGTCAGGAAAGAACAAGGTTTAAGCTTGGTAGAGTCAGATGAAGAAGAGGCTAGGCCCGCACCTTCTGAACCTAGGGGTGCAGATAGTCAAGCTGCAGACGTAACAGAGAGTTTTGTAGAGCAGGAAAAAAGTAAGGAAGAAGGCAAGCCGAAAGCTTGTTGTATTATTGCTTAATTTTTAGGTTCACTTAAAATAAGCTAATTATATCTCTTTTGTTTTTGGAAATTCGTAAGAGGTTCGGAGTTTGTTTGCTTACCCCCTTCCGGAGCTCGATTTCATCGACCACCGACTTCCCCTCAAGGGGGAAGTAAGAGTTCACGGCAGGGCTGGCGTTATCTTGTTTGCTGTCTTTTTACTTCCCCGCTCCCTGGGAAGTAAGAGTTCATGGTGGGGCTGGCGTTATCTTGTTTACTGTCTTTTTACTTCCCCCTCCCGGGGAAATCGGCGGTTGCGTAGCAAGCTCCGGAAGGGGGCGCGAGAGTTTGCAGTAGGATTATGATTCTCTCTCTAATTCTTAGGGGTCTTAATAGTAGAAACTTTTTCTAGTCTTTTAATCTGCTTTTGAGTAAATGCACGATTGTCATAGGAGTGTAAATATCTTGTTTGAGTCGTGAGCTGGCTTTTGTAAATTCAAGTAAAAAAAAATAAAAAATATCATAGACAAAAAGGATCCTCGGTTTAATGATGTTACTACATCTAGTAGGGAAGTTTATTCTTTTCTACTATATGTTGTAAAAACCCCTATTTAATTACTTTTTATATAGTTTCTAATAATATGCCTGACATAGAATATAACATAGACCAAGAGGGTCATTTTGAATTGCCAATTTCGAATTTGCAAATCAACAAAGATCGCGATAGTAAAATTACCGATTTTGGTAAAGCTGTTTTAAAAGATCGCTATTTATTACCGGGTGAAGATTATCAAGATTTATTCATGCGTGTTGCTAAATATTATGGGGATAATGAGGTTCATTCAGAGAGATTATATAATTATATTTCAAATCATTGGTTTATGCCTTCAACACCAGTTTTAAGTAATGGTGGTACGGATCGTGGTTTGCCGATTTCATGTTTCTTAAATGAGGTTAATGATTCATTGGAAGATATTGTTGAATTGTGGAATGAGAATGTTTGGCTAGCATCACGTGGTGGTGGTATAGGAAGTTATTGGGGCAATGTTCGGTCTATTGGTGAGTCTGTTCGTGGTAATGGTAAGACATCTGGAATTGTTCCATTTATTAAAGTGATGGACTCGCAAACATTAGCAATCTCTCAAGGTAGTTTACGTCGTGGTAGTGCAGCGGTTTATTTACCAGTTGATCATCCAGAGATTGAAGAATTTATTGATATACGTCGCCCAACTGGTGGTGATGCTAATCGTCGTAGCTTAAATTTGCACCATGGCGTGGTTATCTCTGATAAGTTTATGCATGCGGTTGAAAAAAATCAAGAATGGGAATTGAAGTCTCCAAGTAATGGTGAGGTTATGCAGACTGTTAAAGCTCGTGATATTTGGATTAAGTTGTTAACCGCAAGGGTTGAAACGGGAGAGCCTTATATGTTATTCATTGATAGGGTTAATGAATTATCACCTAAGCATCATAAGCAATTAGGTTTAAAAGTTAAAACTTCAAACTTATGTTCAGAAATTACTCTGCCAACAGGTATTGATCATTTGGGAAATAATAGAACAGCGGTATGTTGTTTATCATCATTAAATTTAGAAACTTATGAAGAGTGGAAAGATAATAAGGTGTTCATCGAAGATATCATGCGTTTCTTAGATAATGTGTTAGAAGACTTTATCAAGAAAGCCCCAGATAGTATGAAAAAGGCTAAATATTCAGCTGCACGTGAGCGTAGTGTTGGTTTGGGTGTTATGGGATTTCATTCATTTTTGCAGAGCAAATCTGTGCCATTTGAATCGGCTATGGCTAAGGTTTGGAATAAGAAAATTTTCATACAAATACAAGAGCAAGTAAATGCAGCAAGTCAAACACTTGCGACCGAGAGGGGTGCTTGTTTGGATGCACAGGAATGTGGAATAAATGAAAGATTCTCTTATAAAACAGCTGTCGCGCCAACGGCGAGTATTTCAATTATTGCCGGTAATTCATCGCCTGGTATTGAGCCATATGCTGCAAATTCATATACTCAAAAAACTTTAACCGGGTCATTTACTGTTAGAAATAAACATTTGGCCGGATTATTAGAGACAAAAGGTGAAAATACTAGCGACACTTGGTCTTCAATTTCAACTCATGAAGGTTCAGTTCAACATTTAGATTTTTTAAATGAACATGAGAAATTAGTGTTTAAAACAGCTCCAGAAGTTGACCAAAGATGGTTAATTGAATTATGCGCTGATAGAACGCCTTTTATTGACCAGGCGCAAAGTATGAACTTGTTTTTACCTGGTGACGTACATAAAAAAGAGCTACATAGGTTACATTTTGATGCATGGAAAAAAGGTATGAAGAGTTTGTATTATTGTAGATCAAGCTCAATCCAAAGGGCAGAGAAAGTATCTCATGAAGTTGAGCGTGATAATATCGAAGCTATTGGCAAAACTTCTGAAGAAGTTTCTAATGATCATGGAGCGGGAATAAATCCTGTTGCAGAGTCTGCTAATTACGAAGAATGTTTAGCTTGCCAATAAGACAAAGTAAATTGATTAAAAAATAGAAATAGAGGAAGACATGCCTATAATTAAAAAAACAACTTTATTAAGTGCGCCACTAGTTTACAAGCCCTTTACTTATCCATGGGCATATGAAGCATGGGAAAAGCAACAAAAAATACATTGGCTTCCAGATGAAGTTCCGCTTGCTGATGATGTTAAAGATTGGAAGAAGGATTTAACAGAAGCTGAACGTCATTTGCTTACGCAAATTTTTAGATTCTTTACTCAAGCTGATATTGAAGTGAATAATTGTTATATGAAGCATTATTCAAGAGTTTTTCAGCCAACTGAAGTTCAGATGATGCTTGCAGCATTTTCTAATACGGAAACGATTCATATCGCGGCTTATTCGCATTTGCTTGATACAATAGGTATGCCTGAGACGGAATATTCGGCATTTCTAAAATATAAAGAAATGAAGGATAAATATGATTATATGAAGGATTTTAATTGCGATAGTAAGAGAGATATTGCGACAACACTTGCGGTATTTGGTGGTTTTACCGAAGGATTACAATTATTTGCTTCTTTTGCTATTTTATTAAATTTTCAAAGATTTGGTAAGATGAAAGGAATGGGACAGATTGTTACCTGGTCTATCAGAGATGAAACTCTTCATACTGAATCTATTATTAAGTTATTTAGAACTTTCATCCAAGAAAACCCTGAGATTTATGATGATGAGCTGAAAGGACGTATCTATAATGCTTGTACAACTATTGTACATTTGGAAGATGCATTTATTGATTTAGCTTTTGAACTTGGAGCGGTTGAGGGATTAACACCTCGGGAAGTAAAAAAATATATTAGATATATCGCAGATAGGAGATTAAAACAGCTTGGTTTCAAAGAGATCTACATGATCGATAAAAACCCACTTCCATGGTTGGATGAAATTTTAAATGGTGTTGAACATACAAATTTCTTCGAAAATCGCGTAACCGAATATAGTCGTGCCGCAACGCAGGGCGATTGGGCAGAAGCCTTTGCTGCTTAATAATTTTATCAAGATGGGTTTTTTGCTCAAAGGCATCGAACCCCGGTATAATAAAGGGCGTTCGGCCCCGCCTCTAAGTAATTACAATAATTAAAACTTGCAGAGACGCAAAATCTTGCGTCTCTGAGGTGCTGGATACAAGTATATAATTATCGTTGGGATGCTCTGGAGATTGGAGTTTTTCGATTTATATTCATTATTTGTTTTGGGTTTGTGCACAAGACGCATGATTATGCGTCTCTACATGGTGGATACAAATAT
>JABJNB010000001.1 GCA_018659145.1 Rickettsiales bacterium | reverse complement strand
TATGGAAGTAATACCGAGCTTGAAAAAGGGATATGGTGATGCGAGTTTTGATCCAAGCCAGCTTGAGCTCGTTGCAGGCGGAGGCTCTGTTGCAGATGTAAGTGCAACTGTTAGCGGATCAGGCGGTGGTACAATGCCACGCCCTGCATCTCGATCAGTTGGCAGGGATCCTGCTGAAGCATCAGCTGCAATATCTAACGCTCATGATCCACGGGCAGCAGCATCCACTCCAGCGGCAAGCTCTTTTGCTGATTTGGTAGATGCAAGAAGAGAAGCAAAGCAAGAAGAATGCTTAGGTCATGGTAATTGAGTAAGAGTCTTTCAGATTAAGTATGTAAACTTCTGATTTGAAATCTCAGAATCTAAATATGAATTTTATTTTATTTATTTAGCTTTATAGCTGAGTCGCTCTTAAACCTTTTGCTGAAGCTATGTTTATTGCTGATTTTGATCCTAATTTTATTACACTTGGCTTTATCTCGATTAAATGGTATTCGCTAGCTTATATTTTTGGCATTATCATAGGGACGTATTATCTCAGCTTTCTTGAAAAGAAATACTCGCTTAAGCTTTTTTCTAAAAAACAGTTAGATGATTTAATCTTTAAAATTGTTCTGGGTATTATCTTAGGTGGTCGCATGGGGTATGTATTGTTTTACAATCTGCCTTATTACTTCGCAAACCCTATAGAGGCGTTGTTTCTTTGGCAAGGCGGGATGTCTTTTCATGGTGGATTGATTGGCCTAACTTTAGCGGTGTATATGCACAGTCGGAAAGAGCGGAATGGGTTTTTACGTAATATGGATTTTCTTGCTTGCGCGACGCCGATAGGATTGCTGTTAGGTCGCGCTGCTAATTTTGTCAATGGTGAATTATATGGTAAGGTAACAGATGCAAAATATGGCGTAATATTTCCACGTGGTGGCCGGCTTCCAAGGCATCCGAGTCAGTTATATGAAGCGACTTTAGAAGGGTTGGTAACATTTCTAATATTGCTTTATTTGGTTAGAATTAAATCTATTCGAGAACAAGCGGGTAGGTTGGCTGCAAGTTTTATGATTTGTTATGGTGTATCCCGTATTATTATCGAGTTTTTTAGAATACCAGATCAGCAATTAGGTTATTTTTTCTCTTTTGTGACAATGGGGCAGATTCTGTCTATACCTATGATATTACTGGGTGTTTACATGGTGGTTAAAAAAGATAATTACTTTACTAAATTCTAATTTGGCTCACAACGCTCTAACCACTCAAATCATCAATCAAATTAAAATAAGCGGCGCTTTAACCATTGCTGAATTTATGCAGATTTGCCTTTTTGATAAAGAGAATGGTTATTACACCCAAGCTGACCCTTTTGGAGCCGCTGGTGACTTTATAACCAGTCCAGAGATATCACAATGTTTTGGTGAGGTGGTTGCGCTTTATTGTTTGTATTATTTACAAAGCACTGATGGTGAAATTCAAATAATAGAGCTCGGACCTGGAAGAGGTTTGCTAATGCATGATATGCTTAGAGTTTTTACGAAGTTTCCTGAATTTTTTGCAAGAATTTCAATTCATCTAGTTGAGAAAAGCGCCAAGTTACGTCAGTTACAGCAGGAGAAATTACAAGAGTTTGGATTAGAGGTTAAGCATTATGATGACTTTAGCCAGATCCCTAAAAAACAAAGTTTCATTATATCGAATGAGTTATTGGATTGTTTGCCTATGCAGCAATTTGAATATGCGCAAGATAAATGGTATGAGCGCAAAGTCGATTATAAAGGGGAGTTCTATTTTCGCTTAATCGAAACTCCTGCAAGCTTACTTTACCCACTTTTATTTCTCAAGGGATCGGTAAATAAAATAGGAGATATTTTTGAAATATCTCCTGCTACAATCACTCTAATGAGCGAGGTAGCTGCTTTTGTCAAAATAACAAAATCAAAGGCGCTGATTTTTGATTATGGTTACAAATCTTATGAATTTAAACCAACAATCCAGGCTATTAGATCTCATGAATATCAAAGTGTTTTCGAGAGTTTGGGCAAGCAAGACCTAACTTATCTGGTTAACTTTCCAGCAATTGAGCAAACTCTCAGAGAAGGTGATCTATGTAATTATACGCTGAATAACCAAGGAGAGTTTTTATTATCACTTGGTCTAGAATCCAGGATTAATATGTGCAAGAAAAATCAATCACAAGAGATTCAAGATAAACTAGATAGATCGCTATCTCGTTTAACCGATAAAGATCAGATGGGAGATTTGTTTAAGGTTTTGGAGCTTGGTTAATAATTTTATGCGTAGGGGCGTGGTCCTCCCGACCTTGGTAGACCCAGTTCGATGCTTCTGGGCGGAAAAACCCCGCCCCTATAATTATTTGCTTAAAAAATATTCAATTCATTTCTTATTATGTGATGAACCCGTGTGCTCGCACATTTTTCTGCATATGCGGCCTTACTTTTATATCCGGGTAAGACCTTAAAGTTTAGGAAATAATACCATCAATAACAGATGCTAAAATCCTTAGATCTGAGTCGCTTGATAGACGGTGATCGCTATTTTTCCGTAAAATCAATTTTTTCTTTTCAGATGTTATTTTCCCAAATATTTTCATTGAAGTTTCAAAGGGAACATCTTTATCTTTCTCGCCATGAATGAAGAAACTAGGTATATCTATTTTTATTGGATCATCTGAATTAAGTAATAAATGCTGCCTACCGGATTCAATTAATTTTTTGCTGATAGGATACTCGCCATCACAGTCATCAGATGGCAGGTTATAAATGCCTCCGCCGTGAATAAATGCTTTAATATCGTCAGAGAAGTTACCCCAAATTAGGTTTTCTGTAAAGTCAGGAGCTGCGGCAAGGGTAATTAGTGCTTTAATCTTTGTCTGCTTACGCTGCGCCGCAAGTAGTGCTAGCCATCCGCCAAGGCTAGATCCTATTAGGATTACAGGGTTTTGTGCTAAATTATTAATAACATTTAAGCTATTCTCTAACCACTCATCAATTCCGCATTCGGCAAAATTACCATCCGAGTCACCATGGCCTAAATAATCGAATCTAATATTACCTAAATCATGTTCTTCCGCATATCTTTCTAGATATAAGGCTTTGGCACCCATCCTATCCGACTTTAAACCTGGTAAGAAGACTAGGTCAAATTTATTACCCGTAATTTGATCGTATGCTATATTACCGTCTTGCACTCTATGAAAATTCATATAATATTTTGAAAAATTTTTATTCTTTTATAAGGCAATGGTAAATAAATCAAGTCTCACGATAATGCAATTAGTGCCGACCATGAATTCTGGTGGAATTGAGCGAGGTACAATTGAAATAGCCGACGCTACTGTAAAAGAAGGTTTTAGATCCATTGTACTAACTAAAGGCGGGGTCTTGGAATCCCGTTTAACTAAAGTTGGCAGTAAAGTAATTAAGCTCGATATTGCATCAAAAAACCCTATTACGATTTGGCGTAATATTAACAAGATAGTTAAAATTATTAAAGACGAAAAAGTAGATATAGTTCATGCCCGCTCACGAGTCCCAGCTTGGAGTGCCTATTATGCATGTAGAAAAACTAAAGCTAAATTTTTAACAACTTTTCATGGAGTTTATTCGGGAACATCATTGCTTAAGAAAAAATATAACTCCATTATGACTAAGGCCGATTTGGTTATTTCGATCTCTGATTTTATTACCAAGCATATGGTGGATAATTACGGAGTAAATCCAAAGAAAATTCGTAAGATTTATCGAGGTGTTGATTTGAAGCTTTTTGATAAGAAGAGAGTGAGTATTGATCAAGTTGTAAAATATACAAGTCAGTGGAACGTTCCTGAGGATAAGCATATTATCTTATTGCCAGGAAGATTATCACGTTGGAAAGGTCAAGAAGTTTTAATAGAGGCGCTTGCGCAAATTAAAGAGGAGAATTTCTTTTGTTTGATTTTGGGCGATAGAACTAAGTCTCCCAAATTCACTCAAAAATTAGAAAGGTTGATTGATCATCATGGTTTATCTGATAGGATTGGTATCTATGATAATGTTCAAGACATTCTAAATCTCTACCATATTTCCCATCTGGTTATATCAACTAGCACCAGGCCGGAAGCTTTCGGACGCGTCATGATCGAAGCTGGTGCTATGGGAAAGATTATGATAGCCACAAATCATGGTGGAGCCTGTGAGACTATCATTGATGAGCGGACTGGATTTTTAGTTGAGCCAAATAATCCAAAGCTACTTGCAAGCAGAATTAAAAAAGTGATTAATTTAACTAAAGCAAAAAGGGCTCTGATTAAAAAAGCCGCGGTTAAGCATGTGAATGAGAATTTCTCAATTGATTTAATGAAGGGTAAGACTATAGAGGTTTATAAGGAATTAAAGAAAAAGCGAATTAAGAAAACTTCATGAGTAGTTACAGTTTTTACCAAATTTCAAAATCACCTTTGGATAGAATCCTACCCAGTCTTTTGCACAAGATTTATTCTAAGTTAAAAAAGCCGATGATGTTATTGGTAGATTCTGGTGATGTAGCGAAATATGATGATTTGCTCTGGACATTCTCAACTGATAAATTTTTGCCTCATGGTACTGAAGCGAGCGATCCTGCTCATTATCAATATTTATTAATTACCGCCAAAAATGAGAATATTAACAAAGCCGAAATCTTAGTCACTAAAGATGAAATTAGCGAAGACTTTGCCCAGAATTTCAAAAAAGTGATTTATCTCTTTGATAGTAACCATCCAAATTCTGCAAAATTCAAAGCCAAATATGTGCAAGAAAAACAATCAAAACCCAAGACTACTTTATTCTGGCAACAAGATGAACAAGGTAAGTGGGCTAACATCTAAGGTTGTAGGGATAATAAATGCAAGCAACTAATCCTAATAATTCATTCTTTATTTCAGCCAATGCTGGGTCGGGTAAAACTAAAATCTTAATTGACCGGATTACAGCTCTGATTTTATCTGGAGCCCGGCCACAAGAGATTTTGGCAATTACTTTTACCAATAATGCAGCCTGTGAGATTAGAGCGCGGATTATTAAAAATTTTATCACCATCTTTGCAGCAAATCCACGCGATCAAATAGCTTTATTAACTGAGTTATTAGGCAGAGAGCCAGAAGATTATCACTTTGCTAATTTAGCTAAAATTAAACAAGATATTTTGCTTGGTTCAGCTAAATTTAATATTCAAACGATCCATAGTTTTGCTTTAGAATTGTTACGTAATTACAGTTACGAAGCTGAATTAAGGCCAGGATTTACTGTTATGAGCAATGTCGATTCTAATAAAATTATTGGTGAGATTACTAGCAATATTTATGCTCGGCCTGAACTCCGTGATAATTTTAATTATCTAGCAGAACGCATCTCAATTGAAGCTATCTCGGAGCATTTGAGGCTTATTACTGATAAGCGATCAGGGATTTTATATTTGTTATTTAAAGCGGGTAATTTGGCTAATCAATTTACCAAGATGCAGGAGATGTTAGGTTTGCCAGAGGATGTGCCAGAGAGTTTGCAGTTAAAGCGCGATTTTTTAATGCATACGGAGTTGCAGAAGGTCATTAAGTTGGTGACAGATATTGACCAATCTTTGGCTAGTAAAACAGATCAGGCTCAAATAGGTTTATTGCAATCTTTAAGCTTTGATAATGAATTTAGAGTTCAGCAGAGCTTTGTCAAAGCGGGGGATGTATTCTGCACTAAGCTTGGTACTATAAAAGTTAATTTATTCTCAAAGAAGTTATCTAACTCCTCCCCAGATCTTATTGTCCAAGCTCAAAGTTTGGCAGCAGAATATTTAGAACTTAAGCAATATTTAGCTAAAATTAATGCATTTGAGATTAATAAAACTCTGCTAGAGGTAGCATTAATTTTATTGAATGAATATCAAAGCCTTAAGCAGGAGCAGAATCTTTTGGATTATGAAGATATCTTATTGAAATCCTTAATTCTACTCAGCACTAGGTATGGTGATAATATTAATTATCACTTAGATTCAGTTAAGCATATTTTAGTTGATGAGGCGCAAGATACTTCAATCATGCAATGGGAAATTATTCATCACCTCTATAGTGATTTTCTAACGGGTGGTCTTGCTAAAACTATTTTCATAGTTGGGGATGAGAAGCAGTCTATTTATGGTTTTCAAGGTGCTCGTCATGAATTATTTAAACAAAAATATGATGAATTATCTACAGCACTAGAATTACGAGAGTCTAAGCTTATCAAGTTAGACTTGGTAAAGTCTTATCGTAGTAGTCCAGGCATTATCGGGGTTGTGAATTTATTTTGCCAGCATCATGTCATTACGGATTCCCTTACTCAATTTGATATTGATTTAACGCACCAAGCACATCGTGATTCTAGCTATTTATTTAAATTATTACCATTTTGCAAAAGAGAATTAGGTCCAAAAACTAAGCTTAAATTAGAGTTTCCAGCGACAATAATATCTAAAGAATCTAATTACGGAGAGTCTATTGCGCAAATTACATCTGAGATTAACCGATTAATTGCAGGTAATTATTATTTAGAATCAGAATCGCGCCCAGCTAGATATGAAGATATCCTAATTTTATTCCCAAGGAGGAATGATTATTTCACGGAACTATATCATGCTTTAAATGATCAATCTATTCCTGTGAGCTTAGATGGATCAAGGTCTGTAAGTGATGATATTATCTTCTTAGATTATTTAGCTCTGCTGAGATTTAGTTATATGCCTTGTGATGATTATAATTTGGCATCTTTACTTAAATCACCTTTATTTAATTTTGATGATAAAATTTTGGAGACATTATGTAGCAGCTTGGATAAGCAAAGTGATGCCTCGCAATCTTTATATGATTTGATTGAAAGTGAAGTATTTGAATGGAGCGCAGGGGCAAAGTCAGTATTGAATCTCATCATTGATAAGAGTCGTTATTTATCTCCTTATAATTTCTGCCTTAATATTACCCATCATTTTGATTTGCTCACAGCTTATGATGATGAGTTTGCTGGCGACAGTAAAATACGTGTTGGCAAGATTTTAGATCTAATCTTAGAATTTGAACATTGCTATGGCACATCTTATCATGCGCTTTATAAAGCGTTGCTGAGCCATGATTTAATAGTTAAGAATTCCGGAGCAAGTAATAGTATTAGGCTAATGTCTATTCATGGTTCGAAAGGTTTGGAAGCTCCAATTGTTATTTTAGCTGATAGTAATAGCAAAGTAACTTTGAATAAAGATAAGCTTTATTTTACTGATGATAATTTATTATTCACAATAGGCTCAGAGAAGTTTCCTGAAAAAGAAGCTATAATAGCAGAATATAATAACAGGCTTGAATCAGAGTTTAAGCGCTTAAATTATGTGGCATTAACAAGAGCCAAAGATGTATTAATTTTAGCGGGTAATGGTAGCAAGATTATAGAGCATAGCCTATATCATATTATTGCAGAAGAGTTAGAAAAACAAGAGGGTGTAGATATTGATAAAATTTATGACCAAGGTTATGAACTGGGGACATTAGAGCAAAGAGATCAGGGGGGCGAGTTAAAGATTGCTACTTTGGATCTCATACCACAAACCAAGAAATTTTCTCCGCAGGCAGAAAATATGGAAGATGATTATCATAAAAAATTAGGTATTATTATTCATAATATCTTAGATGATTTGCAAATGATTAAACCAGAAGATAAAGTTAAATTTATCGAGGGGCAATTAAATCGTCAGGACAAAAATATATCTGCAGCAGATAAGGATGTTTTTAGGCAAAATCTGACTGAAATTATTACTGATCCTAAGTTTGAATATTTATTTAAGTCAAATAGCCAAGATGAAATAGAGTTGCTTTATAATCAAAAGTTAATTCGAATCGATAAGCTAATTATAATGGAAGATTATGTTGAAATTATAGATTATAAAACCGATTTAGATCTGCCTAGCAATGCAAATGAAGTCAAGAGTGAGTATCAAGATCAACTAGCCCTATATGCCGCGGCTGTTCAACTGCATTATCCTAATAAAAAGATAAAACAAAAATTATTTTACTTGCGTCATAAGAGCTTTATTTCGTTGTAATATAAAATTTTGCCCTTGGTTTTAACCGAATTCGATGCTTCTGGGCGCGAAGCCTCCGTCCCTAAGATAATGATTTGACAATTTTTACCAACCCATCTTCAATCAGGATCTTCTTGTCTGTGTATAATTTTCCAAGAGCTTTTTTATAGTTAGATTTGCTGACTTTGAATAATTGGTAAATTAAATCAGGGGAGCTTTTATCAGTTATATCTGATGATCCACCTTCACTTTCTATGAACTCTAATATATTTTGCGCTAGGTTATCTACTACAGCTTCGCCCCGTTCTTGCAGGCTTAAATTTATCCTATCATCTTCACGTATTTGCCTGATATAACCTACTAATTTATCACCAATGTTAATTGGTTGTAATAAATCACTGCTATGAATCAAACCAAGGTGAGTATCATTAATAACAGCTTTATAACCTAAATCACTACGGCTAACAATTTGTAGATTAACTTTTTCATCCAGGGTGAATACACCATGATTTTCTTCTTCTAAATATCGGCTTAATTTACTACTGGCGCTTATACGCCCGGTGACGTCTAAGAACACAAATACACTATATGACTTGCCTCTAAGCATTGGGATGCGCTGTTCTTTAAACGGAACCAGCAAATCTTTTGCCAGGCCCCAATCTAAAAAGGCACCAAAATTTCCTGTTGCAACCACCTCTAAATGAGCAGTTTTGCCAACTTCTGCATATGGAGTTTCTGTTGTTGCTATAATTCTATCTTCGGAATCAAGATAGATAAATACATTCAGCTCATCACCCACTTGACTATCTTTAGGAGCGTAGCGTCTTGGTAGCAAAATATCATCCTGCCCTTTGCCATCAAGATAAAGTCCAAAATCTACTTTTTTAATTATAGCTAATGCGTTTTCCTTCCCTATTTCGATCATATAATTATTGTTTTGTGTGATGGTCTATTAGAAGCATTTATTTGTACATTTTGCAAGTATGGGAGGTAGTTTAGTTGAGCAGATTTTAGCTAATGCAACCAAATTGTACAGCTTCGGCCAAAGATTTACTTCTTAGTAACTCACTAATGTTAGTTTTGTTATTTACCAGCAATGTAAAACCCTCGCATGCTTCTTTCTTTTTATCTAAGAAGCTAAGTACAACTGACATTTTAAATAATGCATCAAGACTCCGCTCATTATCAGGATATTTTTGGTATGATATTAGGTAATATTCAAGAGCATCAGTATAATTTTTGCGCTTGTAATTAATTTCGCCTTTCCAGAAATAAACTTCACCCAGTTTCGGATCCTTAGGATATTTTTCAAGATACAAGTCAAATGCTCTCTCAGACCGATTTATCGCATTATTGATCAGCTGGTTGTAAGCATATTGATATTCTGAATCTTTAGCTTTTCTTGCGAATAAATTATTTGTATCTTCTTCCGTTTCTCCAACCAGATTTAACAATCTCTTTTGTAAATGCTCAATTTGTTCAAAGCGATCTTTGATATCAGAAATTTCTAATTCTAGATCATGGACCCTTGTCTGTAATTTTAAAATTGCCAAACTTTTTTCTAATAATTCATTTTCTTTATAAGATTCTACACCTACTTTCTCCGCTATAGCGGATGAGCATATGATTGAAAAAAAGATATAAATTACAAAAGTTTTCACGATTTAAAGTTGGGTATTATTTTACGATAATCTCAGCGCGACGATTTGTCTTGTAAGCTTTTTCGCTAGACTCTGATTGCAAAGGTTTCTCTTCCCCATAACTTATAGTTTGGATTCTTGACTTAGAGATATTTTTTTCAAGTAAAAAGTTCTTCACTGCAATAGCTCTTTGCTCGCCCAAGATTAAATTATAATCTTTAGTACCCCTAGCATCACAATGACCTGCTATAACAATAGAAGCCTTGCTGTCTACTTCTAGAGATGTTGCCAAGTCACTAAGCTCCTCGCGTGCATCGTTTGATAATTGGTAACTATCAAATGCGAATTGAATTTTATCCACATTTATTGTTGCAACGGTCTCTGAAGTAAATGAATTTTTTACACTCATAGATATTTTCTTTACAAAACTCGTGCTTGTTTCGGCAGTAGATTCAGTTGCTACTTTACTTGCAGTTTGCTTGGATGTAGGAGATAGGCTCGTTGTAACATCAACATTATCTGGTTTTTGCGCGCATGAAATAAGTGTGGATAATAATAATAGAGTAGATAAAGCTTTAGACATTGGTTTCTCCAAGATTTGTTGCCATATTGAAAAACATAATTATCTATAATATTCAAGAGATTAATCAAAAATTTATGTATAAATCATTACGAGATTTCCTAGGTATATTAAGAAAGTCAGACCAACTTATTGAAATAGATAACATCATTAACAGTGATTTGGAAATTACAGAGTTGCATAAGCAAGTTTTGCATAAAGGTGGGCCTGCATTATTGCTTAATAATGTAATGCATAAAGGTAAAAAATCTCCTATGCCGGTTTTGGTAAATTTATTTGGCAGTATTGAGCGTGTTGCCCTTGGAATGGGTACGGATAAAGCTGGAATTACAGCTATAGGTGAAGATTTAGCAACCTTGCGTCAACCAATACCACCATCTGGTTTTAAAGAGGCGATGGGTATGTTGCCACTTGTTAAAAAATTACTAACTATGAAGCCAACTATTGTAAAGAAAGCTGTTTGTCAGGAGGTTGTTTTAACCGGTAATGATATTGATCTTAATATGCTGCCAATTCAAACTTGTTGGCCAGGAGATAAAGCTCCACTTATGACTTGGCCATTAGTTATTACCAGAGGTCCGGAGCCCAAAGAAGATAAAACTGATGATTATAATTTGGGCATTTACCGCATGCAGCAATTAAATGAAAAACAAATGATAATGCGTTGGCTGAAGCATAGGGGAGGCGCGGCCCAATATCAGAGATGGTCGGAGAAAAGTGATGCTTCCTTTCCAGCAGCAATTGCGATTGGCGCTGATCCTGGGACTATCCTTGCGGCGGTAAGCCCAATCCCGGATAATTTGTCTGAATATAAATTTGCCGGCTTACTAAGAGGAGCAGGAGTTGAGTTGGTTAAATGTAAAACTATAGATATGCTTGTGCCGGCCAATGCTGAAATTATCTTGGAAGGTAGCGTGTCATTATCAGATTATGCAGATGAAGGTCCATTTGGTGATCATACTGGTTATTATAATTCAGTTGAGAAATTTCCAGTGTTTACTATCTCAGCTATTACCATGAGAAAAGATCCTATCTATCTATCAACTTACACAGGTCGTCCACCAGATGAACCATCTATTTTAGGTGAAGCGATGAACCTAATGTTTGTTCCAATATTAAAGCAGCAATTTCCTGAAATAATTGATTTTTATCTACCGCCAGAAGCTTGCTCATATCGCATGGCGGTGGTATCTATTAAAAAATCCTATGCTGGGCATGCTAAGCGAATTATGATGGGAGTTTGGAGTTTTTTACGTCAATTTACTTATACAAAATTTGTGATTATAGTAGATGGTGACATTGATGTTAGAAGTTGGAAGGATGTTATGTGGGCGATTGCAACTCGAATGGATTATCATCGTGATGTCACAATTATAGAAAACACTCCGATTGATTATTTAGACTTCGCATCACCAGAAGAGGGCTTGGGTAGCAAAATGGGCTTTGATGCGACTAATAAAATTTATCCTGAAACCAAAAGAGAGTGGGGGCAAAAAATAGAGATGAATCCGGATGTGGTTGATAAAATTAGCAAAATTATAGATGGCTTAAAGGGGCTGTAGGAGAGGTTAGAGTCTTGTGCTTTGTATTCTTATTTGCTTTTTGCCTATACGCGAGACGCATGATGATGTGTCATTAAAAATTGTAGAGACGCAAAATCTTGCGTCTGGTGAGGTGGTAAATACGAATGCATAGTTATCGTCGAAATATTGGTGAGATTGGAGTCTTGCGATTTTTGTAATCATTTATTTCTATGTCACAAGACATTGTTATATAAGGCTTTGAGTTGCATAACGGGGCCATCTTAAAACAATATAACTAATTTTTATTTGTATATTAATTTCTATAATTTACTCCTCTATCATCTGTAGTAAAAAATTATGATCAATATAAACCCATTCATTAATCTTGTCTCATCGATATTGTCGATTTATTCATTCTTACTATTCGTTTATATAATTATGTATTATTTATCACATTTCAATGTGATAAACCGCTACAGTCCTGTTGTGGTGCAAATAAATAGGTTCTTAGTAGGGCTTATTGAGCCGGTATTGCGTAAGCTACGCGTTTATATTCCATCTGTTGCTGGAATTGATCTTTCTATGATTGCTCTTTTCTTGCTGATCCATTTTACACAAGATTCACTATATACATATTTTTATACACATTAATTTTCGAGCATTTGTAATATGTTTGGACGTAGCGTAATACCACTCACATATTCGAGTGGTATTCTGCACTTTGCGTTTGTAGTTTCACTTCACATTTGAGGAAATGAGGCTTATATGCTTAAGGCAAAAGAGTTTTATTATGAATTTTCAATACCCGCTTCACAGAATGCGCCGTAATCGGTCTGATAGATGGATTCGTGACCTTGTTTCAGAACACTCACTCTCAGTGCATGATTTAGTACAGCCTTTATTTGTGATAGAGGGTGAGAATAAAAAAGAAGCAATTACTACGCTTCCAGGTATTTATCGATTTTCAATAGATAAATTATTAAAAGAAATTGAGCAAATAGCTAAGCTTGGCATTCCGGCGATTGCTATTTTCCCTTATGTGAATAAAGAGCTAAAAACAGCAGGTTGTGAGGAGAGTTTTAATCCTGATAACTTAATTTGTCGTACTCTGCGAAGTGTAAAGCAGCATTTCCCAGAAATTGGTCTAATAGCAGATGTTGCACTCGATCCGTATAACGAACATGGCCATGATGGTTTGGTGAGCGGTAATAAAATATTAAATGATGAGACAATTGAGCTTTTAGTAAAACAGTCTTTAGTGCAAGCAGATAGTGGCGCTGATATTATTGCGCCATCAGATATGATGGATGGACGAGTTAGAAGAATCCGTGAAGCACTTGAGGATCATAATTTTCAAGATACTAAAATTTTAGCTTATACGGCGAAATATGCTTCAAGTTTATATGGGCCATTTCGTGATGCTATCGGCTCATCTGGTAATTTGCTTGGTGATAAACAAACCTATCAAATGGATTTTACTAATTCAGGCGAGGCTGTACTTGAAGCAGGTTTAGATATTAATGAGGGCGCTGATATGCTTATGGTCAAGCCAGCGACTTTTTATTTAGACATAATAGCCAAAATTAAACAAAAACATAGTCTGCCTATCTTCGCATTTCAAGTCAGTGGTGAATTTGCTATGATGAAATATGCCAAAGAAAATGGCATAGTTAGTAATTATGAGGATTTGTTATATGAGTCGCTCATTGCTTGTAAACGAGCGGGAAGCAGCGCTATATTGTCCTATGGTGCATGCGATATTGCTAGAAAATTAAGCGATTATTAACTCCTTCTCCCTCTTTGCATATTAGATGTTTTTGAAAGCGATTCGCGCATATCAATAATTTGACTTTTCTCAAATTTTGGTTAGAATGGCAAAAGTTTATTAATATTATTTGAGAACAAAGTAACTTTATGGCAACATTCCTGCCAATCATAACCTCCGAATCTGAACTAACTACTTATCTAAGTAAGATAAATAGCTTTGTGTATCTTACTGAAGATGCAGAAAGAGATTTGGCTATATCATATAGAGATGGTAATGTGCAAGATGCTGAGCAATTAGTAACTTCGCATTTGCGATTAGTGGCTAAAATTGCATTCACCTATCAGAATTATGGACTTTCTATGATGGATCTTATCTGTGAAGGTAATTTAGGGCTAATGCAGGCGGTCAAAAAGTTTGATGTTGATAAAGGTTTTAGATTATCTACCTATGCTATGTGGTGGATTAAAGCGTATATCCAAGATTATGTACTCAGATCTTATTCTTTAGTAAAGATCGGTAGTTCATCTTTGCAGAAAAAATTATTCTTCAATTTAAATAAGGTTAAACAAAAGCTTAAATTATATGAGCAAGGTCACTTAGGTAATAATTATGATCAATCTGCATTAATAGCTGAAGAGTTAGGTGTGAGTGTTGAGTCGGTTAAAACAATGAATTCGAGATTGTCACAAGGAGATGTTTATCTTAGTGAGAAAATAGGTGATGATGAGGATGGAGGGGAGTTAATTGATTTAATAGCGGATGAATCTGATAGTCCGGAAGTTTTGTGTATAGAAAATCAAGAGCGTAGCAAACAATTAGATAAATTGAACCTAGCTATGGCGCGATTAAATGAGCGTGAACAATTTATTATCCAAAATCGCAAATTAGCTGAGAATCCTATGACCTTAGATTGTATTAGTCATATTTATAATGTATCCAAAGAGCGAGTCCGCCAGATTGAAGTGCGGGCGATGGACAAGTTACAAGAATTCGTTCAGAAAGCTTAATCAGGCTGTGTTATAATATAATTACAAAGCCTTTAGCGAAAAACTCTTTCGCAATTATATTGTGACACAGTCTGAATCTATTGCCGAACTTGTAGTGATCTATTCGGCATGCGACATTGATTATTCTCTTTATCATAACATTGTGGCTCTGGGCATAGGCATGATTTTGCTAGTGCCATAGTGCAAATAGGCATTTTACCTAGCTCAATAGCTGAGCAATAATTGGCACAGCCATTATGAAAAAAAGTTACTTTAGCTCCTGCTGCTTTGCAAGTTTCAAACAAATGGAATCTTGCATCATCTGGAGGTGAGTTGTAGACGGCATTCCCTCTCTTATGAGTAACTAGTTCAAAATTACTCATATCCGCATGAGGGCTCTGACATGATAATGTGACGGCTATTGCAAGTAATAAAAAAGCTTTTTTCATAAAATTGACGCATGGAAAGATTCAATTACACTAAAGTTCATGTTTATATTTAGAACCAAAAATACAAAGTGTATATAAGCATGAACTTTGGTATTATTATTTAATTTAATATATAATATTAATTATGCAAGATTAACAGTCTGTAAGTCTAGCTCTTAATATGAAAGAATAAATGTAACCTAATGAAATTACTTTTAACTATAGCAGTTATCACATTTATTGCCTTAGCAATACTGCTACCAGATGGTTATAAATATTTGATAATTTATGTTATTCTATTATTTTTCTTATTATTGCAAACCCTTACTGAATCAAAGAAAGCTCTAGTGAAAAAATTAAAATATTTAATTATCTGGCTAATGATTTTTATCATAGGATTTATAGTTATTAGTTATAAAGATGTGTTTCTTAATAACCGTATAATTGCCAATCTTGTTCCAGGTAGAGCTGAGTATAATCCTCGCGAGATAATTTTTTATGCAGCAAATGATAACCATTTTTATGTGATTTTAGAAGTTAATGGTCAAAATATAGAGTTCTTACTTGATACTGGTGCCAGTGACATAGCTTTGTCTAAGGCGGATGCTACCAAGCTTGGGATTAATTTGAATTCTCTAAATTATAACAAAATCTATCATACAGCTAATGGTGTCGTTAAAGCTGCTCAAATAACATTAGATAAAGTTATCATAGGTGACTTGGTGTTTTATAATGTTCGTGCTTCTGTCAGTGATGGTCGGATGGGTGTATCATTGCTTGGTATAAGCTTTCTTCGGTTATTTTCTGCTTATAAATTTGATGCAAATAAAGTGGTTTTGGTAAAATAAATAATTATTATAATTTGCGTAGGAGCGGGTTTGTTCATCCCTATGTTTTATCTTCAAACATAACATGTTATGTTGATTATTTGTGCTTGAATGTTGAATTCTAATTGGTCTTGGAGTAGGTATTTTTCTGTTTGTTTTAATAGATTTCTATTTATGAGCATATTGCTTCTTTTGTCTAAGATATTAGTTTCGGCAATTGCTTTAATGTCCTGACTTAATCGCGTTAGGTTATCATAAGTAATATCAATTTTATCAAGATCTGCAATTGGTTCTTTGAAACCAGATTTATGTAATAAATGCGCCGCTGATTTTAAATCAATATAAGGAAAGATATGCGGAGTAATTTTGTTGCCGCTAGCTGTGATGAAGGCCTTGCGCAAATTCTTCAAATTTTCTTCACCAAAAAAATTAGCCATAAAGACACCTTGCTCATTTAAACTATTCTTAATAGATATTAGATAGTTTGGTATATTGTTAATGTGATGTAAATCTAGGAAGCTATATATGAGATCAAATTTCTGATTGCTGATAAGGGTCTCATTTTCCAAGGTTATATGCTCATGCTCTGGATAGTTCTGCAAGAGGCGTTTGGATAGGTCGCAAATTGTAAATTGTTTTTTAGCTTTGCGCTTCAAGAACTCTACTAACTCTTCGGACATAGCTCCGATGAGTAAAATATTATCAAATTCTGCCTCAAAGCTGTTAAAGCGGTCAAATATATTTTGGCAAATATATTCTAGCAAAAAATGCTGCTTATAAGACCCTGAGATAGCTACTAAATCACGTTTGTGTATTAAGGCTTTTTGGTCAAAGATATCGGGCATAAGCTATACTAAATTTGCCAAAATAATCAGATGAGACAATATTGCTAAATTAAGATTAGGCCTTTTGTTAAGATTAAGGAGCAATATATAGATTGCATAAACACTCAGCAATATTGGTAAGGTTAGGGGGAGTGATAGTAGTAGCAAGATGCTAATTTTAATGATCAGATATCTATCATCTGCAAATCTATTACTGCCTGAAAAGCGCAAATAATCTAATGATTCTTTGGTTTTATTCTTAAGTACGAAATATATATGCCAATTGACTAATACAAACAGGCTGGCAAAAAAGATTTCTAAAACAAGGTCGGTAATAGTTAGATCTAAAGATATTTTCTTTAGGCAGATAAAAGCAAAGCAGATTTTTAAGATATAATCAATACTCTCTTTAGAGTTAACAAAGATTACGCTCCATATCGTGATTGCTAAGATAATACCAGAATTGATGATAAAGAGGTCAGAGAAGTTAAAAAACAAATAGTTAGCAATGAAGTAGCCAAGGATAAAAATTTCGGTCATAAAATAAGCGAAGTGGTACTCTATCTCTCTCGCGCAGAATCGGCATTTTCCCTTGGAGATAAAAAATGAAATAATTGAAAAATAATCACGAAAATAGAGTTCATGCTTACATTTAGGGCAGAATGGCTTTTCTGAAATCCAGGGCATCTTATTTGGAATTCTGTATATGGCCATAGTTGCAAAACTACCAAAGCCTAATGCAAAGATAATTGCTAAAATAAGGGTGAATATATCGATCAAAGTCATAAAGTTATGTTTTTAAGAAAACCAGGCAATATCTACTTGTAAGATAGGTAAGTTTAGATAAAGAGTGATTTGGGTTAATATTAATCAAGGTACAAGGTTATGTCTATAAATACGAAATTACAAGAACAAGAAATAGAGTTACAAGAGCCATCAGCTCCAGTTGCTAATTATGTAGGTTATAATGTTGTTGGAGATATGGTTTATGTGTCGGGACAAATCTGTATAGAGAATGGTGAATTAAAATATGCTGGTAAGTTAGGCTCAGATTATAGTATTGAAGATGGACAAAGCGCTGCAAGAATATGTGCAATAAATATTTTATCTCAATTAAACGCCGCATGTGGAGGTGATTTAAATAAAGTCAAGCAAGTAGTCATGCTGCAGATTTTTATTAATTCAGAAAGTGATTTTACCGATCAAGCGCTTGTAGCTAATGGAGCGTCTGATTTAATAGCAGATGTTTTTGGTGAGAAAGGTAAGCATGCAAGAGCTGCAATCTCATGTAATAGCTTGCCACGAGGTACAGCAGTTGAAGTGACCGCGATCGTGCAATTAGATAATTAATTGCATATAAGGGGCGGAGGTATACCAGCGGGTTGTGCCGCACTATAATTAGAAAGCATTTCCCGCTAAGTACATGTGTGGTTATGAAATATTCTTTTCGCATAACTTCGGCTATTCCTGCAAAAATGTTTCATAAAATCCAAAATCTTTATCGGACAACTCTTTCCCAATTTACTCCAGCTCGTCTTTGAGCAATTACGATATTTTCGAGGTATGGACTCCTCCCTATGATAAAATTACTTGAAACTTTTTTCTAATAGTTTATCTAAGGCTGCTCGAATTGGGATGTCGCCAAGTGGTAAGGCAGTGGTTTTTGGTACCGCCATGCGCAGGTTCGAATCCTGCCATCCCAGCCAAAATTTAGTTTTATGGATTCAGGAGTCACAGTCACCATATATCAGCCACGCAAATCTGCTATGACCCAAGGGCCAGGTGGGAGTTCGGTGTGGAAAATCAGGTTTGCATGTTCAAATATAAAATATATTTACGACCTAATGCAATGGACTGGTACGAATGATATGAATGGTGAATTAAATTTAACATTCACATCAAAAGACGCGGCAATTAAATTTGTTAGTAAAAAACAGTGGCAATATAGTATAGAGGATGGTTACGAGAAGTTGATAATCAAAAAATCTTATGCTGATAATTTTAAATAAAATATTATGACCGACATAGCCGAGTCAAAACAGTCGGGTTCTCGTAAGGGCAGATTCATTATATCTGTTATTATTCTGCTAATTGGTCTCGGATTATTTGGCTTATATAAATATCAATATTTTTTTGCTGACAAGGAAGTTACAATTACCACGATTGATGATGTAAAGTTTGAGAGTGATGGTGCCGAGGTTAATAGAATTAAGTCAGAAATTACAGATGTTTTTCAAATAAAAAGTGATGACATTCCTGTAGCAATATCGCGTAACGAAGTGATCCGAGTTGAAGCCGGCCATAGCTCTCTTGAGCTTGCGATCAAGCTTGATAAGTTGCATGAGAGAGTTGAATTATTGGAATCTAGATTGGCTGAATTTAACCACATAGCAGTTAACATACCAAATTACCAGCAGCTGATTATAACTATAATAGATCTTGAGAATGCTATAAAGGCGGGACGGGATTTTTTCAGCACAATATTAAAAATCAAAAACATTACCAAAGACTTCTATATCACATCACGTATTGATGAAATATCCCGAGCGAATTTTTTAAAGATTTATGGAGTAGAAAATTTGCAAGCAAGTTTTACCGCTGGATTAAATAATTATGATTCATCATTAGTGCTAAATAACACTCGTGATAATGTATGGCATAAATTTTTAGGCGACTTTATTGTGATTAGGAAAACAGGAAATTTTTCGGGAGATGCAGAGGATCTAGTTGATCAAGCTGAAATATTCCTGCGCGAAGGTCATATGATACGCGCGATGGATAATTTAAAATTACTGGACAAAGAGAGATATGAGTACTTTAAAGAATTTATTACTCATACCGATAATTATTTAGAAGCGCTTAGGTTATGTGCCGAAATTAAAAGCTATTTAAATCTATGATATGATTAATCTAGTAGGTTTAATTTTACTGATCTCACTTGGCTTGATGTATGTTTTTAGGGTGTTCCCCGAAGATCAATTCTTGATGACAATTGAATTAAGTGAATATCAGCTTGAGGTAAAGTCAGCTTTTGTTTTTTCAAGCTTGATGTTATTAATTATTCTTATTGTCTTTGTAGTTTATTTTATTGTCCGATTCTGTACGGCTTATCGCAATAGTAATTATCGTTCTGTAATGCGGAACCAGCAGCAGTCTCAGGAGGTGTTATCTGACTTTATGAAAAATTTATTTTTGCGTGATACGGTAAAAAGTCAGAAAAACATTAATCAGCTAAAGCGCTATATGGATAATAAATCTTACCTATATCGGTTTCTTAATTTGCAGCATTTAATGATATCAAATGATAAGAAAAAAATAAAAGCAGTATTACTAGCCATGAATCATGATTATCCAAATGATGTATTTGTTTTAAACGGCTTGGGATTGGAGTCTTACAAAAATAATGATTATGAAGATTCAATTCTTTATTTAGAGAGATCGAGTAATATTGATTTTAAATCACGTAATACTATTGATATTCTGATTTTAAATTATCAAATCTGTTCAGAATATAGTAAGTTAGATCACTTGATCAAAAGAGCGGTGCGTCAGAAACTCATTGATAAAGGTGAGTATAATAAGGAGCATGCGTTAAATTATTTAGTAATGGCACAGGAATGTTACCAGCAGAATGATCTAAAAAATTATCATAAATACTCAGAAATTGCTTTTAATAAAGAATGTGAGCATCAATATATTTTTAATAATTATATTAAATCATCCTTGCTAAAGGACAAAGATACTAAGGCGATTCATTTAATAGTTAAATATTGGGAGAAATTTGCTCATCCGCAATTACGTGAATATTTATTTGAGCTACTTAAGGACCGATCACCCAAGTACCAATTAAAGATTATTCGCGAATTGATAGTTAATAATAGTTATAATGTAGAATCATTTGTGATTTTTGGCCATTTTGCAAAAGCAAATAGTGATTTACATGATGAGGCGATTAAGCATTTAGAAAAGGCTGTAAATATTGCTAAAATAAAAGAGGTAATAGATCTGTTAATAGAGATTCAATCTAAATATTATCCGGACACTGACAGTGAGATTGTGAAATTAAAAAAAGCAAAGGAGCATATAGCTTGTGAATATAAATATTTATGTTCACAATGCTCTCAGGAGCATGAGCATTGGCACCTTATCTGCACTAAATGTCAGAGCGCTGACCAGATTAATATTGCTCTGGAGAATAAGAACAAGGTCTCATTGCTTGAGCATTCTTAATAATTAAATATCAAAGAATAATGAAAGAGTTTTTAGATAATATAAAAAGCAAAGACCCAGCTGCGCGAAGTTATATCCAGATAATTTTATTTTATCCAGGTGTGCATGCTCTGTTTTTACATCGAATTAGTTATTTTCTATATAAGTATAAAGTGCCTTTATTGCCATATTTAGTGGCATATGTCAATCGCGCTCTGACCTCAATTGAGATTCATCCTGCAGCAACAATTGGCAAGAATCTTTTTATTGATCATGGAGTGGGCTTGGTAATTGGTGAGACTGCAATTGTGGGAGATAACGTAACTCTCTATCATGGAGTAACTTTGGGTGGTTATAATTACGAGCCAATTAAACGCCATCCAACCCTTGGTAATAATGTTTTGGTTGGCGCGGGAGCTAAAATCTTAGGTAATATCAAGATAGGAGATAATGTGAAAATAGGTGCTGGCTCGGTTGTAATTAATGATTTGTCCGAGGAAAAAATCGTAGTTGCTGAGACTGCCAAAGAAATCGCAAAATTCAGAAAGTGTAACATCGAATACATGATTTAATATTATGTCCGTAGGGGGGCCGGTGCGCTCCCAACCTTCTTTGAGCATTCGATGTTCCGGGTGGTGGATAGGGCCGAGTTCGGTCTGACGAGGGCGGGAGGACCGCGCCCCTACGTTAAATATATTGTTTTACTATCTCCAAAAACTCTTTTCCATAACGTTTAATCTTAACATCACCAACGCCATTGATACTCGCCAAATCATTATTGTTTTGTGGTTTTGTCTTTGCCATTTCTATCAGGGTGGCATTGCTAAAAACAATATAGGGGGGAACATTTTGTGCTTTGGCAATTGCTAGCCTTGTGGCTTTTAGGTTGGTATATAAATTCTGAGCTTCATCGCTATCTAATGATAATTCTATCTTAGCCTTAGCAAGCTGAGGAATTTTGATTTGACCAATATATTTTCGTAGATTGACTATGTGCTTTTCCTTTAAAAAAGTGAAGCCATCTTTGGTGATCTTAAGGCCACCATGTTCTATCATATCAACTCTTAGTAAATTCATTGCAACTAATTGCCGAAAGACTGATTGCCATTCTTGTTTTTTATAATCCCCTCCTATGCCAAAGACACTTAACTTATCATGACCAAAATTAACTATACGATCATTGCTAGTGCCAACCAACACTTCTATTAGATAATTAACACCAAATCTCTGCTCAGTTCGATAAACGCATGATATAGCTTTTTGGGCAGGGATTGTACCATCAAATATCTCAGGTGGGTTTTGGCAATTATCACAATTGCCGCAGGGTTTGCCGCTATCACCAAAATAATCTAATAAAATTTGACGTCGGCACTTAGCCGCTTCGCACAAGCCTAGTAGGGCATTGAGCTTTTGATGCTCGATGCGCTTTTGATCCTCTATACTATCGGATTGTTCAATCCAATTGCGCTGAGTGGCAGCATCATTTAATCCGTAAAACATTATAGCGTCGGATGGTAATCCATCTCGTCCGGCTCGCCCAGTTTCTTGATAGTAAGCCTCGATGTTTTTGGGAACATTCATATGTGCAACAAAGCGAACATCTGGTTTATCTATGCCCATCCCAAATGCTATAGTTGCAACTATAATAATTTTATCTTCTTTTAAGAAGCGATCTTGGTTTGTTGCGCGGATATTATTATGAAGCCCAGCGTGATAAGGCAGCGCATTGTAACCTTTATCTACTAATAATATAGACGTCTCTTCTACAGCCTTTCTAGATACGCAATAAACAATTCCGCTATCTGCATGATGATATTCTTTGATAAAGGCTAGTAATTGTTGTTTGGCATTATTTTTAATGGTGATGGTATAATTGATATTAGGTCGGTCAAAGCCTGCAACAAAAGATTTTGAGTCCCCAAAGCTTAAGCGCTCTATGATATCTTTTCTGGTTGGCTCATCTGCAGTCGCTGTTAAAGCGATACGCGGCACGCTCGGAAATCTATCTGCCAAACAATCTAGCTCGGTATAATCTTTCCTAAAATCATGACCCCATTGGGAAACGCAATGCGCTTCATCAATTGCAAAAAGCGAAACTTTAATTTGTTTTAGAATATTTTGAAAACTCTCCATCAATAAGCGTTCCGGAGCTACATAGAGCAGGTCAATATTGCCAGCATATATTTCTTGTATCGTGGCATCAATTTCAGCAAAGCTCATAGAGGAATTGATATAAGCCGCTTTAACACCAACTGCCTTGAGGGCTGTAACTTGATCCTGCATTAAGGCAATCAATGGTGAGATCACAATGCCTACACCTTCGCGTATCAAAGCTGGAATCTGATAACAAATAGATTTTCCACCACCAGTTGGCATTAATACAAAAGCATTATTGCCTGCAATGATATGGTTAATAATCTCTAATTGATCACCTCTAAATTCATTATATCCATAAATATGTTTTAAAATATCGAGAGGTGTTTTCATTATTTTATAAATTTAATTAACATATTATTGGGACGAGGTTTTTCTGCCCAGAAGCATCGAAATTCGGCCCAGCCCCTGCGGTTTTTTAATAAATTATTCATTTGCCATTGCTTCTAACTCTAACCATCGAAGTTCGAGCTTTTCTAACTCTAGTATTTTATTACTCAGATTTTCTAAAATAGGACTAATTTTGTCATGTTCCCCATCATAAAAATCCGAAGCTGTTGTTATATCTTCTAATTTTTTGATCTCAGATTCAAGTTTGGCTATTCTTTCTGGTAGATTTTTTAGTTCAAATTGAAGGTTGTAGGATAATTTTACAGGTTTTTTTTTAGTAGAGTTTTTAGAGTCATCTTCGAGCTTAGCTTTCTGAGCTCGCTGCTCTTCTTGCTCAACTTCTTTTATGGTGGCTAAATAATCTGAGTAATTACCAACATGTTCGTTAATTAAGCCATTGCCCGGGAAGGCTAAAATCTTTGTGACTATTTGATCTAAAAAATCACGATCATGACTTACCACAATCAATGTTCCTTTATAACTTGTCAATACTGACTCAAGGATCTCAAGCGTGTCCATATCGAGATCATTAGTTGGTTCATCCAGAATTAACAGGCTACCTGGATTAGCTAAAGTTTTCGCCAGCATTAGTCGATTTTTTTGTCCACCAGATAATGTCGACACAGGATCATTAGCATTTTTAGGATCAAACATAAAATCCTTCAAATAGCCGCATACATGGCGATCTTTGCCGCCAACATTAATATAATCACTACCGGATGGGCATAGGGTTTTGCGCAGGGATTCAGTAGGGTCTAAGTCTCGTCTTTTTTGATCAAAATAAGCTATTTGCAAATTCTTGCCGATTTTAACACTACCACTATCTGGTATCAATTCTTCAAGTATTACTTTGATAAAAGAAGTTTTACCTGAGCCGTTTTTACCAAGTAAGCCAATCCTATCACCTTTCATAATGCGGTAATTAAATTTATCTAGTAGGATGGTTTTTTTATGCTCATCTTCAAAGCTTTTACAAACATTATAAAACTCAGCTACCATATTTGACGAATCTGATTGTTTTAATGGTTTTAATTCTATCTTACTAATGGCTTTACGATAAGAGCTTTTAGCCGTATTAAGCGCACTGCGCTCTTCTCTTGTTTGATCAACTCTTCTGACATTTCTTTTACGCCTTGCCTTAACGCCACGTCCAGCCCATTCTTCTTCAATAGCCAATGTTCTTTCCCGGTTGTCTAACTCACGCCTTTCTTGTTCTAAGAGCATTGCTTGCCATTCATCAAAATAGCTAAAACCTTTAGGACATACTTTGATAGATCCGCGATCTAGCCAAAAGACTTTGTCTGAGATGTTGCTAAGAAACATCTTATCATGACTAATGCACACAACAGTTCCTCTATAGCGTCCCAGGTAATTTTCTAACCATTCAATCCCAGATAAATCAAGATGGTTAGTTGGTTCATCAAGCAATAATACATCTGGCTCCTCTATGAGCGATCTAGCTAAAGCAGCTCTGCGTAATTGGCCTCCTGAGAGTTTGGACATTAAAGCTTTCGAATCTAGTAATAATGGTTCTGTGACCATCTCAACCATATATTCATATTCTACGGTTTGTTGTTCTTCGGGGAGCGCGGTCCAAATAAAATCAAAAATCGTCTGACCTTGTTTTGGAATAACTTCTTGCGCCAGGTGACTAATAGTTAGGCCCGATGTTTGCCATTTCTCACCTTCATCCAATTCAAGATCTCCAGCTAAGATTTTCATTAAAGTAGTTTTTCCAGCACCGTTATTACCAATTAAACAAATCTTGTTACCTTGGTGGATATTAAATGATAAATTCTTAAAAATTGTCTTAATGCCATAAGCAATTGAT
>JABJNB010000014.1 GCA_018659145.1 Rickettsiales bacterium | reverse complement strand
TTATTTATGGAAATAAAGTCTTAAAACAATAAAGTGCGAATATTTTTAAGATCTTAGTTATAAGATAACTTTTGATACAAATTATAGCTAAATTCAAGGGTATTTATTAAAATCTTTCAACAGTCTCAAAAACGGCCGTTAATAACTAAGTTACTTAGCAAGTTGTGCCTTCACGCTGTCAATAACTCTGTCTGCCGTTAAATCAGTTAGTATATTTTCTCTTACCAAGGTAACGTTATCAGCCCTGGGGGCTACGAAATCAAACATGGATTTGCCTGAGAAGATCATCACCATCGGGGTAGCTAAATAAGATATTATATGCATTGGTCCTGTATCAACGCCAATAATTACTTTAGCGCCGCGGCCAATCTCAGCTAAATCATCAAATGAAGTTTTGTTGATTAAATTAATGATATTGTCACTGTCTAGACCCGACTCTGAGATAATATCATTAATAATATCTTGATCTTCATCACGGCCAATTAGAACCGATTTGATATTTTGGGTTTTTAAATATGAGTTAAGTTTTGCAAAATTATCCGCGCCCCATCTTTTTTCAGAATTAGCCGCCGAACAACCTGCTATAAATACCGCATAATCGCCTTCTAACTTAAATTTACTGATATCACTATTAAGCCAATCGATCTCGGCTCTTGTCATGTCTTTGATGCCAGTACCCTTGAGCAGGACTTTGTAATAAGCATCTATGTGAGTATTTTTCCAACTATCTTTTGGCATCTGATGCGAGGCCCCTATAGCATTACCAATCCATTCAGGCTTCGGTGATTTAATCATCTTAAAATAGCTTTGAGTCCTGGTTGAGTTTTGCAAATCATAAATACGATCAAACGGAACTTTACCATTACCATGCAATTTACGATATATACCTATTGTGGATTTAAAATCCCACCATGGCGATCTGTTATCATACCAAACCTCATCAAAATAAGTCATCTTCCGCGCCAAACTTATAAATGGCTTAGTGGTAAGCAAGATCACTTTAGCATCTTGATGGTATTTTCTAATTGCTTTAAAAGCACCAAGCGCCATGAATATATCGCCTAAAGCTCCATGTTTGATAACAAGTATTTTCTTCTGCATAATTTTTTTCAAATAATAGCAAACTTTACTAACAGCTTTAAATTAAATTAAAATTTGTAAAAGGCTTCTCAGGCTAAAAACATTTACGATCTTATCCCAGATGAGATCACTATATGGAATTATAGATGGGATCTGGTATTAATTACTCAAATCTAGCTTAAACCCTTCATGGGTTGCAACAAAGCCATGCTTTGCATAGAATCTATGCGCATCTCTGCGCTGCTTATTGCTTGTTAGTTGCGCAATATTACAGCCTTTTGCCTTAGCCTCTGCAATTACCCATTGCATCATATAACTTCCAACGCCAAGGCTACGGCATTTGCTATCAACATGCATACCTTCTATCAAAGCGCGTGATGCACCTCTGACGCTCATATTCGATAAATAACTAATTTGTAATGTGCCAACGATCTTGCCTGCAATCTCCGATACAATTAATAATTGATGGTGATCACGACTAATAATATCAAATGCATCATAATAGCTTTGCGGCAAATCATCTCTATAATCTTCTCTGCTAGCTCCCAGAGAATTATCAGATATAATTCTTACAATCTCAGGAACATCGTCTCTTAGGGCTTTGCGGATGTTAATTTGCGCCTTGTCCATACTCCTAATTTATTTGATTTAGCAACTATAATAATTCTTATATTCTATTGGATGCGGTCTTGAATTTAACTCCTCCACTTCTTCCATCTTTAATTTTATATAGGCATCAATTTGATCATTTGTAAATACTCGTCCCTGTAGCAAAAATTCCCGATCCTTATCCAAAGCATCCAAGGATTCTTGTAATGATTTTGCCAAATGACTTTTTTTCAACAATTCTGATTTTGGCAATGTATATAGATTTCTCTCTTCAGGATCACCAGGATTAATTCGCTTATTAATCCCATCAAGACCAGCCATTAATACCGCACTCAGTGCTAAATAAGGATTAGCGCTTGGATCTGAAAATCTTATTTCAACTCTCTTATCTTTAGCGGATGATGCATGAGGAATTCTAACCGTTGTCGAACGATTCGTACCAGAATAAGATATAGCTGTTGGCACAGAACCTCCTTGAATCAATCTTTTATATGAATTCGTCGAAGCATTTGTAAAAGCATTTAAAGCTCTAGAATGCTTCATAATTCCGCCTATATAATATAGAGCTTCCTTGGAAAGTCCTGCATAATAATTACCAAAGAAAAGATTCTTGCCCCCTTTAATAATTGACTGATGCAGATGCATACCATTACCATTATCTCCCCAAAGTGGCTTTGGCATAAATGTCGCACTCTTACCAAATGAATGCGCGGTATTATGCACCACATATTTATATTTTTGGACGTTATCTGCGGTATTAACCAAAGTATTAAAGTTAAAACCTAATTCATTTTGACCTGGGGCCACCTCATGATGATGATGACGAGCCCATACTCCCATATCCTTTAAAGTTTCCATCATCTCTGACCTCATGCCAGAGGCAGAGTCAATTGGCGCTACAGGAAAAGAACCTTTTTGTAGTTTTGGCCTATGGCCCAAATTACCCGAATCATAAGTACGATTACTATTAGATGGGTGCTCCTCTGAATCAACACTGAAGCCACAATTATTACGCTCATTATGAAATTTTACATCATCAAAAAGAAAAAACTCTAATTCTGCACCAAAATAAATATGACTACCCACCTCTGTTTTAACTAGATGTTTTTCTGCCCTAAGCGCGATACTACGAGGATCTCGGTTATAATCTTGCAAGGTATTTGGACATAATACATTGCACAATAAAAGTGCCGTTGGATAAGATGCAAAAGGATCCATGCAGAATGTCGTCACATCAGGTTTTAGAATCATATCAGACTCTGTAACATCACGCCATCCCTTAATCAAAGATCCATTAAATACTATCCCATTCTCAATAACACCCTGGTCAATATTGCTAGACTCATACGAAATATTATGCCAACTACCTGAGCTATCTGTGAATCTAAAATCAATAAGTTTTATATTTTGTTCTTTAATTTTATTAAAAAAACCCTCTATTATTGCCATAATTTACCTACCTTTATACCTTGTTAGCATTTGACTGAGCGAGCACAATATTACTCTCTATATTCATCTTCCTTATCGGGTTATTTTGCAAATGGTTATTTACTTGCTGAGCTTTGGTAATTAAGAACACGGCATTTGGAGCCAATAAATTTGCACCCAATGACATATTAAGGTTTTGCATGAAACTAAACATTCCATCATAGATAAAATATTTTTTCTCTATCCTGCAAGCTAAATCATCTACCAGCAACTCAAAATCTCTAATTGTACAAAAATGTATATTTGGCGTGTTATACCACTCATATGGAAGCTTCTTAGTTACAGGCATGCGCCCCTTAAATCCTAAGTATAATCTATTTAATATGAATCCAAAATTAGGCACAGAAATAATGGCATATTTCGCTATACGCAACATCTGAGCTATAACTTCCTTAGGATCTCTGGTTGCTTGTAACGTCTGGCTCAAAATGGCAAAATCCATAGAATCAGTGGGATAATCATGCAAATCATTATCCGCATCGCCATGAATTACAGAAATTCCATTAGATACTGCTCTAGTCACCTTGCTATTCGATATCTCAAGTCCCATAGCTAGAATTTTCTTCTCTTTCTGCAGAGTTAATAATAAATCTCCATTACCACAACCAATATCAAGCACTTTTGCATAATTTGGGACAATGTTTTTAATAATTTCTAAATCTTTACGCATTTTGATAATTTGCATTGATAAAATTAGCGATCACTTTTTCAAAATCTTCATTTGGCAATAAAAAGCTATCATGTCCTCGATCACTGTCTATGACGACGCTACTTATGTTAACACCAGCCATCATTAATGCCCGGGTTACAAGCTTTAACTCTTTAGGTGGGTATAGCCAATCATCCGAAAAGCTAATAGTGCAAACTTTTACATTTTTTGACTCCCGATAGGCATTACTTAAATTGCCTTGATTATCACCTATAAGATCAAAATAATCTATTGCCTTGGTGATATAGAGGTAAGTATTTGGATCAAAGCGATCGACAAACCTAATACCTTGGTGGTGTAAATATGACTCCACTGTAAAATCAACTCCAAACTGAGAAGAGAGTTTTTTGGATTGTTGTAAATTTCGTCCAAATTTTTGGGCAAGAGCTAACTCTGACATATAGGTAATATTTGCAGTCATCCTTGCCACCGCTAACCCTTTATCCGGAAATTCTTTGCTATCCAAATAATTACCATTATTCCAATATGGATCCGCCATAATGCTTTGTCTGGCGACCTCATTAAACGCAATGTTTTGTGAACTTTGTCTTGCAGCCGTAGCAAGGGGCATAGCAAATTTTATAGTTTCAGGATATTTGGCAAGCCATTCTAAAACAAGCATACCTCCCATCGAACCACCAATAATACCAAAGAGTTTTTGAATTCCGAAATATTCTTCTATAAAAACTTTTTGTACCAACGCCATATCAGAAATAGTGATAACTGGAAAATCCAAATCATATCTATTCTTGGTTTTCGGATTAATAAACATTGGGCCTAAGCTGCCCATACAACCACCCAAAATATTACTGCATATAACAAAATATTTATTGGTATCTATTGCCTTGCCTGGTCCAATCATAAAATCCCACCAACCCTCTTTACCAGTTACAGGGTTCTTCGATGCTGCATATTGATCGCCTGTTAATGGATGGCACAATAAAATGGCATTTGACTTATCATCATTCAACTTGCCATAAGTTTGAAATGCTACAGGGATATCCTTGAGCCTCTCGCCCGAGGCAAGCTCAATCGCCTCCGCCTTTGCAATATACACAATGTCTCCGACTTCATAACTTTTAAGACTTGCTCCAAACTGGAGTTTGATTTTTTGCATCTTATATTATCGCATTTAGAATATCATCTCTAGGATCTAAACCCATATATTGTATAAATCCACCAGAAAAATACAGCCCCCACCCATATATACCAGCTAATTACCTTGCCTACTATTTTTACTTCAAGGAATTGTTGCGTTATAAAGTTATTAATTTTATGACTAGCTGATACTTTATCAAGAATTATGCACGAAGAATTACAAGATTATAGACAGCAGATTGATCAAATAGACAATCAAATTATCAGCTTGCTAACCAAACGACAAGAAATAGTTAATTCAGTCTCCAAGCTCAAAGTGAAGAGTCTGGGCAGTAGCTTTATTATGCCCAGGCGTGAGAAAGATATGATAAAATCTCTCCAACACAAATATCCGCATATACGTCCTGAATTAATTCAATATCTTTGGCGCGGTATTATTTCACACTCACTATATTCCGAGAAACCTTTTAAACTACATATTTCGAAGCAATGTCAAATTGAAGAACTATTTGCATATTTTCCTAATTTTATTACCAAAGAGATTCATAATGACATATCCAGCATCATTGGCAACACCGATGATCTAATTATACTTGGCTATGATGAGGCCATCTTGCTTCATCAAAAACTGTTAAAAAACAATCTCATTTGTTTCAATAAATTCGCCAAAGATCAAAGTCTCATTTTTGGTCATATTAACCAGGAATTTCTAAGTACTAATACTAAGCTATATATTGAAAAAAATAATCAAGAGCGCTCAAATGATACCTCCGTATTATTCCAGCAAGATAATATCTCGCTAGTAGAGAGCCCTAATGTTAACGATAATAAAATACTATTGGGGTCATATTAATGCTGCATACAGTCTGCAAGTCCGCTCCTTATATGTTACATAGTATAATTTTTTAACCAGTAATGCAGACTCACCTCAATATATGATTTTAATTTATTAAGATCTAAACTCTTGATATAGTAACCTGATATATGATGTTGGTAGCACCTCGACAAATCGGCGAATTTAATTGAGTTCGTCATGATAATTACAGGAATTATACGTAATTTCGAATCATTGTTTAACATCTTTATTAAATCAAGCCCCTCCATTTTAGGTGAGTTTAGATTGAGCAATATAATATTTGGTAAGGGTAGGTAAGAATTTCTTAAAAACATTAAAGCCTCTTCAGAATTATGCACAGCATAGAGCGATGTTTCTATATTCCTAACAGACTCAATGGCCTTAGTAAGCATTAATTGGTCTGACACATTATTCTCAACAATCAAAATATTTAAATGATTGCGATGATTTATATTTACATAATAATCATTAACCAAGTTATCTTGGCGGAGCATGCTACTTGCTCCATCTAAAAAATAATGGACCGGGGTATCAAGTAACTTACTTAATATAAGAATTGACGAGAGCGGTATCCTAACATTACCATTTTCATATTGCTGCACCAGTGATCTTGATACACCTAATATTTCTGATAGATCTAACCTCGTAAGACCGCGTAGCCCCCTAATGGCTCGTAGCTTGTTTCCTACAAACTTATTAAATTCATTAATGATAGGTATAATATCTTGAGATATTGTCATAATTCTCACGCATTTTGCATTAACAAAGCTAACAAACATCATTACTAATTGCGTAAATCTGATAACGCAATTATGCAACTTATATTATTACTCCTCCAGACTCCACACCCAGAATGTTGCTTAGCTAAAAAGTGGTAATTCAAAATCAAGAGCACCACATCATGCTGTATAGTTCATTATCCAATAATGTAGACTAATATCAATATATGACCTAAGGTGATCAAACTCTAAATCTTTGATATAATAACCAGATGCACCATATTGGTAGCACTTTGCTAGATCAGATGATTTAATAGAGTTAGTTATAACAATTACAGGAATCTTACGAAATCTTATATCCTGACTTAATACCTTGAGCAGTTCTATACCATCCATTTCTGGGGAATCCAAATTGAGTAAAATAATGTTAGGCAATAGGGCGTTAGGCTTTCGTAACAAGGTCAAAGCAACACTAACATTATGCACAGCGCAAAGCGAAGTCTTAATCTGCACCGACTCAATTGCCTTGACCAAGGTTAGTTGATCAGCCCCATTTTTTTCAATCATCAAAATACTTAGACGCTTCTCCCTATGCGTATTTACATAACTATCATTTGCGATTTTTTTCTTAGGCAGTATGTCATCTACACCTTCTATAAAATAATTTATAGAAACGTTTAGCGATATACTTAGCAGAAACACAGAGGATAAAGGCATTCTAATGCTACCATTCTCATATTGCTGAATTAAAGAGCTCGATATTCCTAATATTTCAGATAAACTGAGTCTAGTTAACTTGCGTAGTTTCCTGAGATCTCTTAACTTCTCTCCTACAAATCTATTAAAATCATTGATTAATGGCTCAGGTCCCAAGGTATAATCTTTAAATTTACTCATAATATTAATCTAAATCGTTATGTTTATTGAATCACCCGCCCTGCGGACGGAATCAATTTTCCGAGATATTTGCTCATACTATCAGCAACAATGCGCTCTATAAACTATTAAGATTATTTTAAACTACAGATAACCTATAGCGGCTATAACTTATTAGCGATTAAGTATTATTAGCATGTGTCTAAACTAGAAAATATATCATAGATGTAATGGCCCTGTTTTACTAGAAGAGGAGGGGGGTTTTAGAATGAATTATAAAAAAAAACTTGAAGTATGTGAATATAATCGGTAAAGATGAATTGCAACAAATTCTAGTACAAGCATGTTGCACAATATTAAATCCTTCTTAAGACTTTCTCTACTCTCATCTTTATTCATATTCTCTGGCAATGTATCATTGGCAGATGAGTTCATCTCCATAGGAACTGGTGGAGTTACAGGAGTTTACTATCCTGCAGGAGGCGCAATCTGCCGCTTGGTTAATCGGAATAGAAAAAATCATGGTATCAGATGCTCGGTTGAATCAACCGCTGGCTCCATCTTCAATTTAAATGCTTTAGAAAATCAGAATTTAGATGCTGGTGTTGTTCAATCAGATTTGCAATATCAAGCTTATTACGGAACTGGGCATTTTGCTAATGACCTGCCTAGAAAGAATTTAAGAAGCTTATTTTCTCTTCATACCGAAGTATTTACAATTGCGGCAAGAGCTGACTCAGGGATCACAACATTAGATGATCTTGTTAACAAAAGAGTAAATATTGGTAACCCTGGATCAGGCCAAAGAGCTACTATGGAAGTAATTATGAAAGCTAAAGGTTGGGATAAAAACACTTTCAAACTTGCGTCAGAATTAAAAGCTTCTGAACAAGCTCAAGCAGTTTGTGATAATAAAATTGATGCTATGGTTTTCGCATCTGGTCACCCTAACGGAGCAATTCAAGAAGTAACTACTTCATGTGATACGGTTTTAGTTAATGTAAGCGGTCCTGAGATCCAGCAAATCGTAGAGAATCATAGTTACTATGCTTACGCCACAATCCCTGGAGGCATGTATGTCGGCAATGATGAAGACACTCAGTCATTTGGTGTAAAAGCTACTTTTGTAACCACCTCTGAAGTGAGTTCTGAAGTTACTTACGAAATCGTAAAAGCCGTTTTTGATAATTTTGATAGTTTCAAAAACCTGCACCCTGTGTTTCAAACGCTAACAAAACAAGATTTAATATATAATGGGAACACGGCACCTCTTCATGAAGGTGCTGAGAGATATTTTAAAGAGCAAGGTTTAATTCCTGTAGCCAAAAAATCTCAGTAATTTCTTTAATATATTTCTGTAATCTATATGCCCTCTGATAATACTCAAAATTCTCAATTAGAGGATTTAGTTCTAGATAGTGACACTGGTGCTAGAAGACCTGAAGGGGTTTCTCTAAAAGTAATTTCAACAATTGCTTTCACTTGGTCATTATTCCAATTATGGATTGCATCACCACTACCATTCTTTTTTGCAGAACATTTTCCATTACTAAAGTACTTGGTTTTAGATGCTACTAAGTCAAGATATATCCATTTGACGTTTGCTTTTTTGCTGGCCTATTTGGCATATCCAGCAACTTCAAGATCTCCTAAAACATATATTCCTTTAACGGATTGGGCCATTGCATTAGTTGCAGCTTTTTCAACATTATATTTATTGTTTTTTTATACAGACCTCTCATCAAGAGCAGGTCTGCCTACACAATCTGATATTGTGATTTCTATTATAGGGCTGGCTTTATTACTTGAAGCTACCAGAAGATCCCTTGGTCTACCTCTACTAATTATTGCCAGTATTTTTCTAAGTTATACATATTTTGGCCAATATATGCCAGATGTTATTCAGCATAAAGGACATAACTTCTCTAAAATTGCATCACATCAATGGTTATCAACTGAAGGCGTATTTGGTATTGCTTTGGGAGTATCATCTAGCTTTGTTTTTCTTTTTGTGTTATTTGGCTCAATGCTTGATAAGGCGGGAGCTGGTAATTATTTTATTAGAGTGGCGTTTGCATTACTTGGACACATGCGTGGAGGTCCTGCCAAAGCCGCCGTATTATCCTCTGCAATGACTGGTGTAATCTCGGGATCTTCTATTGCTAACGTTGTAACAACAGGAACCTTTACCGTCCCGCTAATGCGTAAGGTTGGTTTTTCTGCTGAAAAAGCTGGCTCTATTGAAGTGGCGTCATCTGTTAATGGCCAAATAATGCCTCCTGTTATGGGGGCAGCAGCATTTTTGATGGTTGAATATATTGGAATACCATATATCGAAGTTATCAGACATGCATTTATTCCAGCTGTAATATCTTATATAGCTCTCTTATACATAGTTCATTTGGAAGCTATAAAAAGTAATATGAAAGTTATCCCGAGACGAGATACTATCGAACGCCCTGCTATCCTAAGATTACTTCGTACTGCAATAATTATTTCTTCTATAATTATTTTATCAGGTATCGTCTATTATATATTTAGCTTTATCAAACATTTTATCCCCGAACATACTTTACTAGCGAGCTGCCTGATTGTTGCTTTAGCCTATATTGGCTTGTTAAAAGTTGCATCTAATTATGGCCCTATAGCGGTAGAGCAGGAAATAAACGAACTACCCGAACTTGCTCCAACTGTTAAATCTGGACTTCATTACCTATTGCCAATAGTGGTGCTAATATGGTGTTTGATGGTAGAGAGACTATCTCCTGGACTCTCAGCCTTTTGGGCCACTGTATTTATGATTTTTATTTCTCTAACTCAGGATATAGTAATAAATTTCTTCAAAAATCAGCTAGATCTAAAAAAAGACTCAAAGAAAGCATTTGCTGGCTTTATCGATGGGATGATAACTGGAGCCAAAAATATGGCAGCTATTGGTATAGCTACTGCCGCTGCCGGTATTATTGTTGGTAGTGTGACACAAACTGGTATTGGCGCCAAGATGACCGAGCTAGTTGCAATAGTTGCTGGTGACTCAATTATGATTATGCTACTTTTAACAGCTGTTATTTGTATCATTCTGGGTATGGGCCTGCCAACCACAGCCAATTATATCGTTGTATCCAGCTTAATGGCTACTGTAATTGTAGAATTAGGTAAGAAAAACGGCCTAATTGTACCACTTGTAGCCGTGCATTTCTTTGTCTTCTACTTTGGTATTATGGCCGATGTGACGCCACCGGTGGGTCTTGCCTCCTTTGCGGCGGCGGCTGTGTCTGGCGGAGATCCAATCAAAACAAGTTTTCAGGCATTTATGTATAGCACGAGAACTATGATTCTCCCTTTTGTTTTTATCTTTAATAATGAGCTTTTATTGATAGGGGTAGAAGGCTTTTGGGATAGCTTCTTAATATTCATTACTGCATCTGTGGCAATATTAATCTTCTCGGCTGGATCTCAAGGATATTTCATCGTGAAAAGCAAATTATCAGAATCATTTATTCTTATATTAATTTCATTAACACTTTTTGTACCTTCTTTCTGGATTGATAAAATCTCGCCTCCATACAAAGAATATCCCGTGAGTGAGTTTGAGCAGTTGTTAGATGCAGATCATAATGAAGTAAGACTTAAAGTTGCAGGTGAAGATTTTATCGGTGATCCAACAAGGTTTGTAGTAGATGTAAAATTTCCTGAGAATTTATCTGCACAAGACAAATTACAGGATTACGGAATTAGTCTATATAAAAATGACGATAGATATTTTGTTGACTCTGTAGAGTTTGCGAGCCAATCTGAGAAAGACGGTATTGCTTTTGACTTTGAAATTACACATTTATTTCTAACGCAAGAACAACCAGGTAAGATGGTAGTCTATATACCGGCTTTACTACTTTTTGCTTTTATAGCATCTTTTCAATATTCAAGACGTAAAGAGGAAACACATGTATAAAAATATTTTATATCCAGTTGATATATTTGATGAATCTTCATGGCAGAGCTCACTGCCAATAGTAAAAGAATATTGTGCGACATTCGACGCTAAGCTTCATGTTATGACAGCGATACCAGATTACGGTATGGCTATTGTCTCTCAATATTTTCCGAAAGGCTCAATTGATACCTTAGTTGATAAAACTAAACAGGCTTTGCATGAGTTTGTTGAAAAAGAGATTCAAAATAACGATATTGTTATTGGCAATATTATTGTAAGTAAGGGTGGAGCTGTTTACCAATCTATTATTGATACTGCAGAAAAAATTAACTCTGACCTTATAATGATTTCAGCTCATAGACCTGAGCTAAAAGATTATTTATTAGGACCAAATTCAGCTAAAGTTGTACGTCATTCTAAAATCTCGGTTTTAGTAATGCGTTACTAATTTTACTAATACCTCGCTAAAGATATGTCCTTTGATCAATGCCAAGCTATTATTGATAAAGTTACACGCTCGATTACAGATTATTTAAGCCAGAAGCTTAATGAGCAAAAAATTGATGGTCTAGATAGCTTTATAGAAATCATAGAATATTCTACGCTTAGCTCAGGTAAAATGCTCAGACCTTTTTTCACCTGCGTTATTGGCGAAGCAGCTAGGGTAAATAATTCTGACTTAATAAAACTTGCTTCTGCAATAGAACTCATTCATTGCTACTCTTTGATTCATGATGATCTTCCTGCTATGGATAATGATGATTACCGGCGTGGCAAATTATCAAGTCATAAACAATTTGGTGAAGCGAATGCAATATTAGCTGGAGATGCAATTCAAGCTTTAGCATTTGAGATATTATCTGAAATTGAACATCCAGCTATTGCCAAAGTAATTAATATATTTGCAAAAGAGATAGGGTCTACCGGCCTAGTTGGTGGCCAATATCTTGATTTAGCCAATGAAAACAATTCAGGTATTACCCTTGGCGTAGTAAATCAAATTATCCTAAAAAAAACTGCAGCCCTACTACGACTATCTGTAACTCTGCCTATATACCTATCCTCTTCTCATAATGATCTTATCGATAATATGGATGAATTTGGGACTAATTTAGGCATGGCATATCAAATTATTGATGATTTATTAGATGTTGAAGGTGATATAGAAGATCTGGGTAAAGCAACTGGTAAAGACAAAAGTAAAGGCAAACCAAACATTCTGGCCGTTATGCCATTTGGGCAAGCTAAAGAATTATCAGAGCTCTTAATTAATAATGCTAAAGCAAATATTAGTGTCTTTGAAGAGCAAGCAGAACCTCTAATGGCAATGCTTGATTACATTAAAGATCGGAAGAAATAATAAAAACTACAAACTTCCCTTTTGAATTATTACTCGATTTCTCAAGGGCGGGAGAACCCACGCCCCTACGTAAATTTTAAATAAATCCGCCAGCTTGCTTCTCCCACATCCTTGCATAATGTCCGCTACCCTTACTTAAATTCTTATGATTGCCATCTTGGATAATAGAACCTTTATCAAAAACTAAAATCCTATCAACATGTTTAAGCGTTGATAATCTATGCGCAATGATGATAGTTGTTTTGCCTTTAGTTAATTTCTCTAAGCTTTTTTGGATATGATCTTCTGTAACCGAATCCAAAGCTGATGTGGCCTCATCTAATATAATAATTGGTGCATCCTTTAAAAAAGCACGAGCTATGGCTATTCTTTGTCTTTGACCACCAGATAACTTCACTCCCCGCTCCCCAACTAACGTCTTATAACCTTCTGGTAAGGACATAATAAAATCATGCGAATGACTCAGCTTAGCTGCTTTTACAACTTCGGCCTGGCTGGACCCATCCTTAGCAAAAGCAATATTCTCTGCTATGCTTCGATGAAACAATAAAGTTTCTTGTGGGATAAAAGCAATCTGGTTGCGCAAATCTTCCAATGAAATGCCCACTATATTCTGACCATCAATTAAAATATTGCCTTCATCAATATCAAAATAACGTAAGATTAAATTTACAAAACTTGTCTTACCACTACCCGAATAACCCACTAAACCAATCTGACTACCAGCCTCAATTGTCACATTTTGATTTTGAAATAAGTTATTATTTCTCTGATAGCGGAATGTAACATCATGAAAACTTATCTCACCTTGCTTGATCTTAAACTTATTTACCGATTCTTTTGATATAGTAGCATGCTCTATTTTAATCAATTCTAACGCCTGATTACATTTGCCAATCTCATGAAAGAAGTTTGGTAATTCTATCCCAGAAATCCAAGCCATAGTAACCAAACCCCAACTAGTATAAAAAATATAGACGATGTCAGATGTGGAAATCATATCTAATTGCCAGAACTTAACTAATAAATATATATCCAAAACACCCTGTAATATAAAACAAATCACCGCCTGGATTAATCTAACTTTGAATGTTAAATGATAGGTTCGCCTATTGAGATTTGATTCTTTTATCTGAAATTTTTTAATATATTTATATTCCCCCCTCTCCTTTGCATAAGATTTAACTGCAAAGATATTAGTGAAATTATCAACAATCTTACCAGTTAAATCACTCCGAGATTCACTATGTTCTTTTGAATAATCATGGCATTTTCTCGCATAAAACAAACAAATCCCTATATGAATAGTGCACCAAACAAATAGTAATATTGCAAAGCTTGGATGAATGGAGGCAAAAATCATGCCACCAATAATAAATGCACATAATGATGGAATAAAAAGAGTAATAATCAATTGAGAAATGCGTGTTAGTCCATCAGTCATATCATTAATTTTGGTGGCTATGGATCCAGAAAAATTATTCTGGAAAAACTCATAAGAATGACCATTTATATATTTAACCATGTACATTCTAACTCTCCTCTCAAAAAGCGGATAAGTCCGAGATGCTATATAATCATGGAGCCGGAACATTACCTCAACTAAAATCCAGACCAGGACTCCTGCAATAATCCATGGCATCACCACTGGCCAGACTGCATCCTTGGCTCCCGTAAATTTTATAATCTCATCTAAGAATTTACTAAAGATATAAGGAATAATTGTATTATCTATTGTCCAAGCAAGATGTAATATTGCTAAGGAAAGAAAAAGAATCTTTTGCTTAAAGATAAAATTCTTAGTAAAGCTATATAAGGTTAAATTAGGTTGCATTCATTACCTTCTCTGTAATTTGACGAATTAATAAATTATTAAAATGCCATTAATAGAACAATTATTACAAATCTTTGTTGATCAATTTGTTGCAAGCCTCATTGTACCAATGCATTCTGCTTATATTCTGGATGTTGTGCGCGAATTAAATCCAATGCGTTTTGCTATTGGCGCTATCGCAGCTTTTCTTGGCAATATGTTGGGTGGTGCATTAAGCTATCTATTTGGATGTATAATTGCAAATAGTTTCTTTACCATCAAGAAATCTGATAAGATGAATCACAAATATAAAACCTTTTATTTTTTCATGCTCCTAACCCCACTTAATTATTTTGGCGGCGTGATAACCTTCTTAGCTGGCTTTGGTCATATGAATAAAACTAAGTTTTTTCTATTCTTAGCAGCCGCTAATTTTATCTATTTTTTAATACAGGTTGTGCTGTTTTTGATTTAATCGCACCCTGTTTGTAGGGGCGGGGTCCTCCCGCCCGGATGCAAGAGAGATCCATATTGTTTTAAGACGGGCGGGAGAACCCCGCCCCTACATTTATTGCCCTTTAAGGAAATCCTCCAGAGGCATTCTCTGTTTGCCTTCAAGCTGAACAATCATTGGTTTAACAACTCCATCAATGCAATTAATTGTGAATAAATCTTTATCTAAAAAGATTGTACCAACCTCTTGATCATTGTGCTGCGGGGTAAATTCGGCTTTAAATATCTTTAATCTTTTGCCTTTAAATTCTGTATATGCTGCTGGATAATCAGCTAAGCCACGAATTAAGTTGATAATCTCGTAACCAGTTTTGCTAAAATCTATTTTACTTTCTGCTTTTTGAATTTTACTTGCATAAGTTACCCCCTCATCAGATTGAGGTATAGGATTATCCTGACTATTCTCTATTAGCTCTATTGCTTTTAAAATCAGATTTGCACCAATCTCTGCTGATAGGTCATGTAACTGAGATGCATTCATATTAGGACCAATATCTAACTCCTGCTGCAAGATAATATCTCCTTGATCTAACTCCTTGGTCATTTTGATAATGCAAATTGCCGTATCTTTATCACCAGACATAATGGTTCGCTGAATTGGCGCTGCCCCACGCCATCTAGGTAGTTTGGAAGGATGAATATTAATTGCACCAAATTTCGGAATCGCAAGTAAGCTTTCCGGCAAAATAAGGCCATAAGCACAAACAACTAATAAATCTGGTTTCAAATTACGAACAAAATCTAAATCTTCCTGATTTTTAAAGTTAAGCGGCGTATAACACTCAATTCCATGTGAGACGCCATAATTATGAACTACCGTATTTACAATTTTTTTACCACGATTTCGCTCTCTTGGTGGCTGAGAATAACAACATAATAAATTATGCTTTGATTCATGTAGCTTTTGTAAAGCTGGTATAGCAAAATCTGGACTACCCATGTAAATTATATTCATCTGACTTTTAATCTTCTATGTTCAAAATAATTGTCTTATACCAATACCTATTTTATAACCTAGGTACAACATCACAATATAAATATTATATTATTTCTAGCTCTGCGTTAGATTTCAATATATTGCAAAATGATTTCTTGATAGATAGAGGACTTTATGGCACAGTATTGCGCAATTGAGAGGAATAGATGATGAGAAAAAGCAAACGTAAACAAGGGGAAGTATCAGGTACTGGTGGTCCTATAAGTCAAAATATGTTTGATGCAAGTGCACAGGGTGCTAATGATGATGGCCCAAGAAGAGAAAGAAGAGGAGATGTTGCTATGAGTAGTAAACAACACAGCATCGCAGAATTAGACCTAGAAGGATTAACTCCTACACAAGCCAAAGATATTGAACAAGTATTGCATTTAGAGTTGTTGGCAAAATATTACTTTCATAGAGAAGTATCTCAAGCAAAAGGAAGTAAAGGGGTAAAAAAGAAACGCTTGATAGCATTGCTAAAAGAGCTAGGTACAAAAGAAGCTCCAACCATATTGACTACTCTAAAAGATTATTTGAAAGAACATGGTGGTACATCTGGCCAAAGAAATATACTAGCATCGGTTATATTAGTAACATATAAAGATGGCGATGGAGAAAAACATACACAGCCTTTTAAACTATCTGAAAGTGCCAAAACATATAATTTTCTTGATCATCAGGCACCAGGATTTAAAAGATTAATGAATAGTGCCCATCATACTTCTATCTGTAGTGCAATGCATGATTATCATACTGAAACGGCATTAATGGTTGCATTACAAGGAAATCTACCTGCAATTAGAGCTAAATATGGTGATAAGCAAATAGAGCGTATCTCAATTTGCGTTGATTCAAGACTATCTGGATGTAATGACTGTGTTGAGAAAGTCCAATCAGTGCGAGAAGAGTTACTCAAAGATACTCAAGGTATTAGAGTAAGTATATCGTTTCATTTTGAAACTAATTATAGTGGCCAAATGGGTCGTAGTGACAAAGGATCATCAAGGGTAGGGAGCAGCAGCTCCACTCAAGTACCAACGTCTTCATCATCTGGAATGACTCAGCCTCCACCTGCATCACCCATGCTCACTTCTAGTTACAAACCATTGAATCAGGACAGAGTTACAGATCCTCACCGGAGCCCAGATAAACAAATATTTATAAGATCTATTATGGAAAGCTCTACTCTTTTTCTAAGTGGCAGCTCAGAAAGCACTGGTTTCTCAGCTACCATTACCGATGTATTAGAAGAATGTAATGTTGAAATAGAACTCATTATTAAGAAACTCACCAATCAATTATTCCCAAAAAAAGTCCTCGGGCCAACGGCATTAAGACTCTATCCAAGAAATCTAGATGCCGAAGGCGGGATAGGACAGTCATGTGGGGTGATGTGAAGGAAAGTTTTTATTCAAGATAATTAGGACAAAAGGAGCAAATGAAAGGTAAAAATAAAAAAGCGGAAATAATGCATACTTCTATTACTTGCGCCATAGGTAACTTTTATGAAGAGTGGAAAGGTAACCCTAATTATATAACAACAGCAGAAAACATCATAATTACCGGTTCCTCTTTGGAAGGACTAGAACCTGCTTTGTTCTTGCCAAGATTAAACTGCTCTAGCCTCGTATTTCATAACTGCTTAGATGTTAACTCAGGAAGTTTGGGCCATATGATTGGATCTTGTGACTGGGGCAAAATGCGTGAATTCACTATTCTCTTTGATGAGCAATATACCCATGAGTCAACAGTGCATGAGACTGATGTAGACAGTCTATTGCGCCTTATAAAAACTCAAATTGAGGGATTATCTCATGTTCAGAGACTAGGCGCTCGACATAATTTAACCTTCACTTGCAATGGTTTCGGCGGTATTGATGAAGGTAACAGGCGTCCTACTTATGACTATGCTAATAGCTTTAAAATCATATTGAATGATAGTGCAATAGAGCCATTTGCACGCTCAACTGCTTAAGAAACGTCACAGACTCGCCCGCTGCGTTAATATGCCATTAGGCGGGAGCGTTAAATAAACTGTGTCATTTGAATTTTTATTAATTAATTTATATTAAAAAAGGAATTTAAAATGACAAAAAAACAACAAGGATCAAAAGATCACACAAAAGATCAGAATAGCCCTGATAGTATAAGCTATTCAGATATAGCTGACGCGATAAGGAGTGGTAAGCCCTTAATAGGAATAGATGGTTTATTCAGTGATATGCTAAAACGAGGCTTGGAAGCTGCATTATCAGGTGAGCTTGATGCTCATCTAGAAGGATCAGATGTTGCTACAAGGCGTAATGGTTTAAGTAGCAAGCATATGCAAAGCAGCTTGGGCTCTTTTGAGCTAGAGGTACCTAGAGATAGAGCTTCTAGTTTTGAACCTCAAATAGTAAGAAAGCGCCAAACTATTCTTACAGATGAATTAGATACTAAGATTTTAGCATTATATGGTATAGGCAATAGTTATAGCGATATATCCAGTCATTTAAAGGATATTTACGGTGTAGATATATCAGAAGGTAGCATCAGTAAAGTAACAGATAGATTACTTCCTGAATTAAATGAATGGCGTAATCGCCCATTAGAGAAGACATATCCTATAGTGTTTTTAGATGCTATGTTCTTTAGAATGCGTAAGGATGGTAAGGTAATAAATCAAGCGGTATATTCTATTCTTGCTATTAATCCTGAGGGTAAAAAAGATATTTTAGGAATATACACTGCAGAGTCCGAAGGTGCTAATTTTTGGTTATCAGTATTATCTGATCTCCAGGCTAGAGGATTGGAAGATATATTTATAGCTTGTGTTGATGGCTTAAAAGGCTTCCCTGAAGCTATAAACGCTGTATTTCCTAAGACAGAAGTTCAGCTTTGTGTAGTGCATCAAATTAGAAATTCTATTAAGTATGTATCTCATCTGCATAAGAAGGAATTCATCTCAGATTTAAAGCAAGTTTATCAAGCTGCGAATAAAGAGGTGGCTGAATCTAAGTTATTAGAGCTTCAAGACAAATGGCAGGGAAAGTATAGGCTAGCTGTCAAATCATGGGTAGAAAATTGGGACTTAATATCCAATTATTTTAAGTATCCCCCTGATCTTAGAAAAAT
>JABJNB010000013.1 GCA_018659145.1 Rickettsiales bacterium | reverse complement strand
TGGCACCTGTGCTTTGCTTCGGTGACCAAACTTAGCTTGCCGCTAAGCTTGGTCAAACTTCCTGCGGAAAGTTCTCATGCTTTACCGGGAAGCTATATAATAAAAAAGCCAAGCATAAATCCTGGATGATGTTTTGTAGGAGTTATGTTTTGTAAAATGCGTGTGTATCCCCGGGAAAGATAGATTCGTAAATGCTAAGGCATTTCTTCACGACTCCGGGCACCTACGCTTTGCTACGGTGACTAAACTTAGCTTGCCGCTAAGTTTGGTCAAACTCCCATCGGAAAGTTCTCATGCTTTACCGGGACGAATATAATAAAAAAGCCTAGCGAAACCGCTAGGCTTTTTTATTATATTGGCTCCGCTTAGTGTACGTGTTCCGAACTGACAGGCGAGAAGAAGTTATTAATTTTGGGTTGATTCATGTTAATAATTTAGGGCTCTAGTAGGTAAGTTGGCTTTGTTTTGAATGTGGATTCTTGTAATATTTGAACGTAATGAATGATTGAAAAGTAAGCTGCGTGATATATGGTTTTTACCATAAACTTAAACCCTCTTACCTTTTGGTAAGTAAAATGTAATGATGTAATGAATGATGATGAAAGATAACCACAATTTTAAGTTTATTGATCTCTTTGCTGGAGTTGGAGGAATAAGACAGGGTTTTGAAAGTATTGGAGAGTGTGTTTTCTCTTCTGAGTGGGATAAACATGCGCAAGTTACTTATGAGGCTAATTTTGCTGATACGCCAAATGGAGATATTACTTTAATAGATGAAAAAGATATTCCTAGTTTTGATATATTGCTTGGCGGCTTTCCATGTCAGCCATTCTCTAATGCTGGTCTAAAGATGGGATTTGAAGATACTAGAGGGACTTTATTCTTCCATATTGCAAGAATTATCAATCACCATAAGCCAAAGATAGTTTTTTTAGAGAATGTAAAAGGTTTAAGAAATCACAACAAAGGAAATACATATAAGGTCATTCAAAATACTTTAGAAAACATGGGGTATAATGTTTACTCACAAGTGCTTAATGCTAAAGACTTTGGGGTTCCTCAGAATAGAGAGAGGCTTTATATAATAGGGTTTTTAGATAATGTGGATTTTTCTTTTCCAAGGCCATTATTTAAGGCGGTTAAGGTAGGTGATATATTGGAAAACAATGTATCTGAAAAATACACAATATCAGATAGGCTTTGGGCTGGTCATCGTCGACGCAAAAAAGAGCATATCGAAAAGGGTAATGGCTTCGGCTATTCTATGTTTGATAAAGATTCATTGTACACTAGCACGATTTCGGCTAGATATTATAAAGATGGTTCGGAAATTTTGATTAAACAAGAAGGTAAAAATCCAAGAAAATTAACACCTAGAGAAGCGGCAAGATTGCAAGGATTTCCAGATGATTTTAAGATTGTGGTTAGTGATACTCAAGCCTATAAGCAGTTTGGAAATAGTGTCTGTGTTCCAGTGATAAAGGCTTTGTCTAATCAAATAAAAATATCACTAGAAAAACCAAGAAAGAAATACAAATTACGAGAATTAGACTTATTTAATTACACTTATGAAGATAGAAAAATTGCAGCTTTCTAAGAAAAAGACTGATATAAATTTAAGATTCTACTTTTTCTTAAAGCATATTAATAAGCTGAGCCCGACAAATCGTCAATTAATCTCAGTGATTGAGAATATCAATTTACTCAAATCTAATCCAAACGCTTTATTAGAGAGTTTGGATGTTATATTTATTAAGTCTCAATCAAAACTCGAGCATATAAGAGAAATGGGTTTGAGGCTCGTTGATTCTAAAGACATTGAGCTTTTTGATTTTAGTTTAAGGCTTTATCAGATAAAAGATTTGCTATTGGCAGAAGCTAAAGTCTCTGAAACTATTGATCTGAATCAGCTTTCTAATTTAGATCCACTATCGCTTGAATATGATAAAATATCAGTTTTAAAGCCATATAAAACAAGGGTTAGCGGCGCATTATTGGCTTTGTTATTTTTTGAGAAATTGGATAATGGAGAGGTCAATTTTATGTCAAAAGACTCTTGTAATCTTATTTCTGATTTAGCCAAGAAATCTACTAGCCTAAAGAGGCAAGGCTTAGAATCAAATCAAATATTCATGCTCATGTTCAGTGAGTCAATAAACCAATCGATTATATCTGATTCTGGCACAAACTATGAAAGCAGAATATTGTCAGTTTTGAATAAAATAGGCATTAATGATGTTAGTAAAACTCATGATAAGAATGACAAAAGTACAGAATATGATTTTTTCTTTGAAATAAATGGTAAAACCTATGGGATAGGGGCTAAGCGGACTTTAAGAGAAAGATATAAGCAATTTATTAAAACTGCTTTAACAAGTGAAATAGATGTTTCTATAGAGATTACAATAGGTTTAGATTTAAATGAAGAAAAAGCTAAGACGATAATAAATCATGGAACCTATATTTTTGTTTCTGATGAGATATATCAAACTAGAGATTTTCTAAAAAAGATGAATAAAGTTTATTCGGTAAAGGAGTTAAACCTTAAAACTCTTAAAAAATTAGCATGATCTAGAAGAAGCAAAAAGGGGTGCAAAATAGCTAAAAGCCAAATAGAGAAGGTTTTAAGGAACCCCTTTTATTATGGCTATATGAAATATAATGATATTTTGTATAAGCATATTCACCCAACCTTAATATCTAAAGAGTTGTTTGATGAATGCCAAGCAGTTAAGCAAGGTAGAAGGAAAGCTAAATATAAAAGAACTCAGAAGCCCTTTGTGTTAAAAGGAATGCTTAAGTGTCAGCATTGTGGTTGTGCTTACAGTCCAGAGCTTAAAAAGGGTAAATATGTCTATATGAGGCCAACTAAGAGCCAAGGTGATTGCAATTATTGTTACCATCTAAACGAAAATAAGATCTTATCTCAAATTGAAGATGTTTTAAAAGGAATGGAAATTCCAAAAAATATATTGGTTGAAATAGGTGAGGAGTTAAAGAAAAGTTCAAATAAAGAGTATAATTGCCAAATTCAGGAAAGTAAAAAACTTCAAAATCAATATGAGGCAATCCAAAGCCGTATTAAGAAAGCCAGAGAGCTGTATATGGATGATGGTTTTACGAAAGAAGAGTATAACGAGACTATGGCAGATTTGCAGGTTGGAAGGCAGAATATAGAAACAAGGTTGCAAAAACTATCAAAAGCAGATGATAGCTTTAATCAGAATGTTTCAATTATCTTTGAATTAGCTTCAAAGTCTCATGAATTATTTAAAAGTTCGGATATTGAAGAAAAGAGGAGAATTATCAGTTTATTATTTCCGAACTTATCAATGGATGCTGAGAAGCTAGTGTGTACGGTGCGTAAGCCATTCGATATGTTCATGAATGTGAACGATCGTCAAAATTGGCTCCCCGGGAAAGATTCGAACTTCCGACCAATTGATTAACAGTCAACTGCTCTACCGCTGAGCTACCAGGGAATACCAATAGGTGGAGACATATATCTAGTTATTGCTTTAATTTCAACAGTTTTTTTGTTTATGGTCAATTTCTCGTAGGGGCGGGGCTCTCACGCCTAGAAGCATTGAATGTGCTTTAGTGCGGGCGGAAAATTATATGGTCAAGAGACGTGGTTAACAATTTTGTTGTAAAATTATAATGGGCCAGCCTCAAATAAAAATTGCAAAGATTTTAATTCAAGGCAGGCCCGTAATGTTAAAACATATCTTCAGTCTTGCTATATTGCCCACCTAGGAATATAGGATAATGTTTTTGAGTATTATGATATCACGTTTGCTATCTTCTATCATAACTATAACCTTACTGTTTACTGTGCTTGCTATGGCTACATCGGATGATAACTTACAAATAACCTTGAATCAGAATTTAACAGAAGCAGAGCGCTATGTTATTGAAGATAAGGGTACGGAAATGCCTTATTCTGGAGAATATTGGGATAGTGCAGAAGTCGGTGAGTATACATGTAAAAGATGTGGCTCGCATTTATTTGACTCAAATCAAAAGTTTGTTGCCCAGTGTGGCTGGCCAAGTTTTGATGATGCGGTGCCAGGTAGTGTAATTAAAATTCCAGATAGTGATGGGCGCCGTACAGAAATTTTATGCACCAGATGCGGGGCGCATTTAGGACATGTTTTTTATGGCGAGGAATATACAGAGAAAAATACTCGCTATTGCGTTAATTCAATCTCGCTAGATTTTATACCACAAGAACAAACTACGTTAGAAGAGTCGAATCCTGTTGTCACAGAGAGCAAAGCTTACTTTGCTGGGGGTTGCTTTTGGGGTGTGGAATATTATTTAGAAAAGCTAGATGGTGTAAAATCTGTTGAATCTGGTTTTATGGGAGGAGATGTAATTGATCCTTCATATCATGATGTGGTTGCAGGTAAAACTGGGCATATTGAAACAGTTGAAGTGATCTATGAACCAGCCAAAATTTCTTATGAGGAGCTAACTAAATATTTCTTTGAAATTCATGATCCAACACAATTAGATCGGCAAGGCCCAGATATTGGGGAACAATATCGCTCTGTGGTGTTTTATAGAAGTTTAGAAGAGAAGGCTATTATAGAAAAATTGGTTAAAATCCTTAAGCAAAAAGGATTGGACGTTGTCACTAAGATAGAAGTGGCAGAAGAATTCTATGCAGCAGAAGGCTATCATCAGAATTATTATGAAAAAAATGGCAACCTGCCTTACTGCCATGTTTATAAGAAGATCTTCTGATTATTCCATAATACCAAGTTCATGTCGTTAGTCTCTATCATTATCCCAACATTTAATCGCAGGAATTTAGTAATGAAGGCGATTGATTCAGCTTTGTTACAAACATATAAGCATATAGAAATAATTGTAATTGATGATGGGTCTCAAGATCGAAGCTTGGCCTATCTCAAGGCGAATTATAGTTTTGATGAGAGGGTTAATATATTATCCCAGAAGCATCAGGGTGTTAGCGCTGCTAGAAATTATGGTATCACGCAATCTAAGGGTGATTGGATTGCATTCTTAGATTCGGATGATCTCTGGTCTGAGGATAAAATACGCAAACAAATAGATTATCTTAACCATCACCTAGGTTATAAAATTTGCTATAATGATGAAATATGGATTCGCAATAGCGTCCGGGTAAATCCGCCCCTAAAATGCAGAAAAGTAGGAGGCAAGATATTTAAAGAATCTGTAGATCTTTGTTTAATTGCAGCATCTGCGGTGATGATCCATAAATCTATTTTTGATGAATTAGGTAATTTTGACGAATCGATGCCAGCCTGTGAGGATTATGATTTATGGCTTAGAATTACAGCCAAATATCCAATATTATTTTTAGATGAATTGCTAACAACCAGATTTGGCGGGCATGATGATCAGCTATCAGCTAAATATTTGGCCATGGATAGATTTAGGGTTTATGCTTTAGCTAAGATTTTACATGATTCTAGCTGTACAAAGGAGCAAAAAGATCTGGTATTACCGGCACTGAGAGCGAAAGTTAAATTACTACTCAAAGGTGCGAGGAAACATGATAATCAAGAATTGCTCGAGATTCTAAATGATAAATATATTGGTTATATGTAGGGGCAATCCTTACAGGCTATATGATTATATTGCGACAGAGTCTGTTATGGTCGCCTGGCAATAAAAGAGATTTATATCTGTTGCAAGGCGGGCGGGAGGACTCCGCCCCTACGAATAAGGAGAAGGGTTTTAGCCTTCGGAAGGTTCGACTCTGATCACTTCAGGGATATAATGCTTAAGCATGCTCTCAATACCATTTTTAAGTGTTTCGGTAGAACTAGGGCATCCAGAGCAGGCTCCGTGCATCTCTAAATAGACAACGCCTTCTTCAAAGCTATGGAAGATAATATCACCACCATCCATTGCAACGGCAGGGCGTACGCGTTCTTCTATCAGTTCTTTTATTTGTTTAACAATCTCACTATCCTCTTCATTTATATCATTAGCAGTATTGTTGTTTTTTTTATCAGTAACCACTTCTAAGCCTGCAACAAAATGATCCATAATGCATGCCACGATTTCTGGCTTTAAAATTTCCCACTCAATTTCTTCAGATTTAGTAACTGCAATGAAGTCAGAGCCCAAGAAAATACCTTGGATATATTCAATTTGAAATAACTTTTGAGCAAGAGGAGCATTAGACAAATCATCATCTGGAGCAAAGGCTGCAGTACCTTTCTTCATGACGGGAACACCGGGCGTGAATTTTAAAGTTGATGGGTTTGGGGTCTCAAAAGTTTGTATGAACATTCCTAATAACGCATTAAATTAGTCAACTATATAACAACCATCTATAGAAAGCGCAATTGAATTTAGCATTGCGGTCCTGTCGCGAATTAAAATCTTTGTAATTTTGATGTAGGACAAGGCCCATTGTAAGAGTTTTTTGAGAGATAATATCTCAATTTCTGTTTAGATACAGGTAATAAACGTCAAAAGAAATTATAAGGATCAACATCCAGTTTGATGGAGGTGGTTGATTTGACTTTATTTTCCTTAAAGAATTCTTTGACAAAGGATTGGATGTTTTTATCGATTTTGGCTTTGATTAAAATGCGATAACGATATTGCTGCCTTAGGTAATAAAGTGGTGCTGGGATGGGGCCTAATATTTGGACATCTTTAAATCTAGGCAAGTTAAAGGCAATGTAGTTTGCTGCTTCTTTAGCGTTATTTTCATTTTTATCAGCGATAATAATTGCAAGAAAGCGGCTATAAGGAGGCAGGTCAAAAGCTTTTCTTTGTTCTTTTTCAATTGCAATTAGGCCGGCATTATCATAACTCGCTATTGCTTGTAGGAGTGGATTTTCTGGCTCGAAACTTTGGATATATACATTTCCGGCCTTTGCTTCTCTGCCCGCTCTTCCAGCAATTTGATTGAGTAGTTGGTAGAGTTTTTCTGAGCAGCGTAGGTTATTGATCTCATTAGAATTTAAATCCCCATCTATCACGGTCACATTAGTTAGATCTGGAAAATGGTGACCTTTTGCGATTATTTGAGTGCCAATGATGATATCAATTTCTTTCTGCTTCATTTGATTAATTATCTCGGAAAAATCCTTCTCACTTGTCTCTGAGGATATGATAACAGATTTTTTGTTAGGAAAGATCTTGCGTACCTCTTCTAAAATACGCTCAATACCAGGGCCAAAGGATATTAAGTCTGGATGATGACATTTAAGGCATTTAGTTGGGTTTTCGATATGATATTCGCAATGATGGCAATGTAATTTGTGACTTCTTTTATGTTCAACTAGATAAATTGAGCAATTAGGACATTCGAATTTATAACCACAACTATTACAGATTTTAATGGGTGCGAAGCCGCGTCTATTTAAGTAAATTAGCGATTGCTCGCCTTGGTCCAAACTATGCTTTATTGCTTTAATAGCGGGCGGAGATATAAAATGATTTTTGACTAAATCATACTTTCTCATATCAATTATATTAATCTTTGGCATAGAGCTTTCTTGGAACCTAGTCGCTAAGTCAATCTTATGATATTTGCCAAGATCGACATTAACTAGGCTTTCAAGTGATGGTGTAGCGGAGGCGAGGATAATTTCTGATCCTTCAAATTTAGCTCTTGCAACGGCCATATCCCGAGCGTGATAAACTCCGTTATCTTCCTGCTTATATGAGCTGTCATGCTCTTCATCTAGGATGATTAAATCCAATTGTTTGAAGGGTAGCATAAGCGCCGACCTTGTGCCGATGATGATTCTGATGTTGCCAGAATTAATACCATTCCAGATTTTCTGCTTATTCTTTTTACTAGTAAGGGAGTGCCACGTTGGAACATCAAGGTTAAAACGCTCTAGGATTTTAGTGTGCAATTGCTTAGTTAGAATAATCTCGGGTACTAAAATTACGATTTGCCCAGATGATTGCGCGAGTTTTTCTCTAACGTATTCTAAGTAAATTTCAGTTTTGCCAGATCCGGTAACACCATTTAATACGCATGCTTTTTCTTTTTTAGTTTGAAATATCTTTTGCATTTCTAAGAGAGATCCTTGCTGGAGATTGCTTAGTTTTGCAGGGTTAAAGGAGAATGCTTGCTTTGGATAATTGAACGGAGATTTTTGCTTTGTTTCAATTAAGAAGCCTGCTTTAATCTGTTCTCTGATATATGATTTGGTTAGCTTTAAATCACTTGTAACTTGATCAACTTCAATATTAGATTTTTCTTGAAAATATTTAGCAATTAATAAACGCTTGGGCGTGCTGTTTAAGTTCTTGTATCCAAATGAGAGAAAGCTAATATCAGACTCTAATTTAACGGCATAATTAATTATCATTCTATAAGCCAAACCTTGTTTTACAAGATTGTATCTGGCAAAAAAATCTAGAAACTTAATGAGCTTGCTAGATAGATTATAGGGGGGGATATGATCTGTAATAGCTTTTAATTTTGTAAAATTAGAATTTTGCGACTTACTTAGAATAACGCCCGTTAATCTTTGTCTGCCAAATGGTATTTCTACAATATCACCAATAGCTAAGTTTGGGTAATTGCCGGCTAAATAATCAAAACAATTATCCATACCAGTTGCAGGCATTATTTGATAAATTTGATTGATATTATTATAGCAAATCCCATCTTTGTGAGTTGGTATGAGGATTTGCCCGAGAGGCGAATCCTCCGCGGAGCGTAAGGCATGATCGGCCTTAAAGCGCCCCATCTTAGAGTCGCTTTTAAGATGGGAATTGGTATTATTACTGGTATGACCATCTTTGATGGCTGTGTTCTTATAGAGCATAAGATTAGTTGTTTGACAAATTGGTAGCAATTACATAAATATGTTGAAAAAGCAAGGTGGCTAAAAATATTCAATTAACTCCCCATTGATAGAGGGAGTTTGGTATTACATAAGGCTTTGTGATTGAAATGCAAAAACTTAAAGATTAATGACACAGAAAATTATAATTTATGGACCAACCTGTTCGGGCAAAACGGGCCTGGCTGATGTTCTAGCAAGTAGGTTGGATGCTATAATTATTAATAGTGACTCAATGCAGTTATATAGCGAGATACCGATAATTTCCGCGCAGCCAAGTAATTATAGTGGGAATCATAAGTTGTTTGCATTCTTAAATGGTGATCAGAATTATTCAAGTGCCCAGTGGCAGGAGCAGGCTGAGGGCGTGATTGGAGCTTTAGAGAAGGCAGGGCGCAATATTATAATTGTCGGCGGAACGGGGCTTTATCTAAAAGCATTATTATCTGGCTTTAAACAATTGCCGAGTAATTCCGCCGCGCAAAGAGAGCAGATCGATACTTTAATTAAAGAGCGAGGAATTAAATATTTGTATGATGCGATAATTAGCAAAGATCCTGATTATGCAAATTTTACTACCGCTCATGATATACAGCGTGTGCGCCGGGCATATGGGCTGTTATTTTTGCATAACATTAGCCATAGGGAATATCAGGCATTACCTAATATTAGCAAATATAAGGCAGAAGATTTTTTGAAAATATATATAAGGCCCGAGCGTAAGAAATTATATTTGGATATTAATAACAGAGTGAATGAGATGTTAAAAATTGGCGCTAGGGAGGAGGTGGAAGCGTTCTTGCAGCATAAATATCTTGATAGTGGGAATGTTTACAAAGCAATTGGCATTAGAGAAATAGCTGGGGTTTTGGAGGGGCGGATGAGCGCAGTAGAAGCTACTGAGTTAATGAAAAAAAATACCAGAAACTATGCAAAAAGACAAATCACATTCTTCAATCATCAGATAAAGTCCGATGTCATACTGAGTAATTATAATGATTTTTTGATAAGTCACTTAAATTAAGAGTTGTAGTTAATTGCAACAAATCTATTCTGTGAATAGAGATTAAAAAATTAAATTTGGGTTAAGAGGATTAAATGGTTCATGCTACAAACAAAGATACAACTAAGTTCAAAGCAGATTTGCGTCAGCGTCTAAGCACCGCATTTACAAAATTGGATGCAGCTAACTCGGTGCAAAATATTGGCCGAGATGAAATTAAAGGTGCGAGCATTATAAGTCGTAGTATGCAAGCCGTCGCAATGGTTCCCAAGGTTTTTGGTATAGAGATGCCGACTAAAATTGTAAGTAAGTTAGCTAATTATGGTAAAGAAAGTAAATTTGCCAATAGGATGGGTAACCTCAGCAAGGTAAGCACTGTAGTTGGGAATAGAGAAGAGTTTATTGGTCAATTGGTGGATAAAGTTACCGTGCAATATGAAGGTATGCGTGAGAAAGGTACATTGCCTAAGATAGAGGAGAAGACTATGTACAGGACAGCTTCTAATGCATTAAATGGCAAGGGGCTAGCAAATGCTTTAACGTCGCCTAATTACGAGAAGGTGGATGATGTCCATCCAGAGGCAAAGTTGTTTTCTGAATCAATGGTAACTATGTTGTTTGATGGTAGTTTGTTAGCAGAGTTAGACAAGTCCGGGACAGGCGGACAGCAGCCTATGAGCCCGGCCGAGGTAATGGTAGCGATGGTTTCGAAAAACATGGCAGGTCCACTTGGTGTTGATGGTAAAATAGATATACCAGATGTAATAACTGGGCAAGAAGATGTTGCCCCGGGGTTAAGTGGCGCAGGAGTGCCTGTTGCCGATGCAGTTGGGTCTGGTGTTGATGCAGTTGGGTCTGGTGTTGATGCAGTTGGGTCTGGTACCGATGCAGTTGGGTCTGGTGCTGATACAGTTGAGTCTGGTACCGATACAGTTGGCTCTGTTGCCGATGCAGTTGGGTCTGGTGTTGATGCAGTTGGGTCTGGTGCTGATACAGTTGAGTCTGGTACCGATACAGTTGGCTCTTTTGCCGATAAGGTTGACTCTACTGCTGATAAAGTTAAGTCATTTGCCGATAAAGTTGGGTCTGTTGATCATAGAGTAAGACAGTCTCAAAGTTGTGCAGTAGCTAGATAAGTTTTACTGCAGCTATTGAGGGCCTATCCCGAATTAAAATCTTTGCAATTTTGATTTGAGACAGGTCCATCAAATAAAAAAATACTGGCAACTAAATAAAAAGACAAATAACTTATCTTTATAATCAAATAGAGTCTAATATAGTTTTAGCAAGCTATACGGGTTTGAGGATTAATCTTTTAGAAAAACATATGTTTAAAATCATATTTAATATGATGGTTGTGATGATTGTCATTATTTTTGCTTTGTTTAACCAGGATGATATGGTGCTTAATATTGTTAATATGTATGAGGTAATATTACCTAAGTTTTTTGTGGTTATTTGTGCCTTCTTAATAGGGTTTATAGTCGCAATTATGGTATTTAGTGTTAAAGTTTTTAGTCTAAAATTAAAGCTAAGAAAATTAGCTAATAAATATAAAGCCGCACAAATTAGGCTCAATAATGCTGGCTTAAGTGAAATAGGCATTAAGCAGAAAATCTTAAAGTTATTTAGGTTCAATGACAGGTAATGGTCTCAAAGTTAAGATTTGCGGTATTAAGGATACTCCGACAGCTGAGCTAATAGTAGATCTTGGTGCAAGCTTTATTGGTTTTGTCTGTTACGATAAATCGCCACGAAATATTAGTTTAACAGAATATAAAGCAATTTCTGACATATTGGGTGAGAGAGTTAAGACAATCATTGTGACGGTGGCCCCCTCTGATGAATTTCTTGAAGCTATGCTAAAGTTGGGAGCCCCAGATTATTTGCAGATTCATGGCAAGATTGATACCCGGCGACTTAATTTTATTAAATCAAAATATCGTCTGAAGCTTATAACCGCTATTTCGCACCAGGAATTAAAGCAGGAGTTAATTGATGACTTAGAGTCCCTCTCAGAACATGTTCTAATTGATAGTGCAAGTCAGGTAGAAGCTAGTGGTTATGGAGGCAGTGGCTTGATATTTGATTGGGAAAAACTTGCCAAATTTAAATTTACTAAGCCATATTTTTTATCTGGAGGTTTAAACATTAGTAATATAAAAGAGGCCATAGAATTAACGCGTGTAAGCTATGTTGACTTATCTTCAGGCTTAGAGGAAGTTAGAGGAGTTAAATCACGAGATAAAATTATCGAATTTTTTAATTATTTGAGGGCAAATGAAATCTTATAATAAACCAAACGCACAAGGATATTTTGGCGAATATGGCGGTAAGTTTGCACCCGAAACATTAATGCCTCAAATAGCTGAGATTGAGACAAATTTTGCTCGGGCAAAATCTGATCCAGAATTTCTAAAGCAGCTATTAGATTATAATAAATTTTATACAGGGCGCCCATCACCATTATATTATGCAGAAAATTTAACTAAGCATTTAGGGGGAGCTAAAGTTTATTTTAAACGTGATGAATTAAACCATACCGGCTCTCATAAAATTAATAATGCTATAGGGCAAGGTCTCTTGGCGCAATATATGGGCAAAACTCGAATCATTGCTGAGACGGGAGCTGGCCAACATGGAGTTGCAACTGCGACGATTTGCGCTAAATTAGGTATGCAGGCAGTTGTTTACATGGGGGCTAAAGATTATGAGCGGCAAAAGCCTAATGTATTTCGTATGAGACTCTTGGGTGCGACCGTGGTTAAAGTTGAAACTGGGTCAAGAACTTTAAAGTCTGCAATGAACGAGGCTATGCGAGATTGGGTGGCAAATGTTCATGATAGTTATTATTTAATTGGTACGGTCGCAGGACCGCATCCTTATCCAGAGATGGTTAGGCATTTTCAATCAATAATTGGAATAGAAGCCAAGCAGCAAATATTAGAGTTAGAAAATCAATTACCAGCCGCAGTTATGGCAGTTATAGGTGGCGGCTCAAATGCCATAGGTTTGTTTCATGCCTTTATTGATGAGAGTGATGTTCAATTAATAGGGGTTGAGTCTGAAGGCAAGGGTTTTGAAACAGGGGAACATGCCGCAGCCTTATGTAAAGGGGAGTCAGGAGTGTTACATGGTAATAAATCTTATTATTTGCAAAATGATGATGGGCAAATCATGGAGACTTATTCAATTTCAGCAGGTCTGGATTACCCAGGTGTTGGGCCGGAGCATTCTTATCTAAAAGATATAAAGCGCGCGGAATATGTTGCCGTTACGGACATAGAGGCATTAGAGGCTTTCCAATTATTATGTAAGCTAGAAGGCATCATCCCTGCGTTAGAGCCTTCTCATGCGATTGCTCATTTGATCAAAATAGCTAAGCAATATAATAAAAGTGAAAGTATTATTGTAAATCTATGTGGCCGTGGTGATAAGGATATTTTTACTGTAGCAAAGCATTTGAATATTGAGATATTATGAGTGATAAAATTAAGCAAATTTTTGCTAAAGTAAAAAGTGAGAGCAGAGCAGGGCTTGTATCTTTTATAATGGCCGGAGATCCGGATTTGGCAACTACCAAAGACGTAGTTGATAATTTGATATTATCGGGAACTGATATTTTGGAAATAGGTATGCCTTTTTCAGATCCAGTAGCTGATGGTGTTGTTATTCAGGAATCAGGGAAGCGGGCGCTTGGAAGCGGAGTGACACTGAATAAAATATTAAATTTGGTTACGGTATTACGTAGTAAATATACCGAGCTACCTATTATCTTAATGGGCTATTTTAACCCTATCCATAAATTCGGCGTTGAGAAGTTTTGTAAAGCAGCGGAAGAGAGTGGAGTTACAGGTTTGATTATTGTCGACCTGCCTATGGAAGAGCGTTTAGTATATGATGGGATATTTGGAAAATATAATATTAATTTTATCAATCTTTTAACCCCTAATACGCCAGTTGAGCGGATTCAAGAAATAGTTAAAGATGCTAGTGGTTTTCTATATTATGTTTCTGTTAATGCCACTACAGGCTCAAAAGAGCCGGTGATTGAAGAGATTAAGCAGAAGTTAGCAATTATCCGCGAGCATACAAATTTGCCAATCGCTGTTGGATTTGGTATTAAAGAGGATAAGCAAGCAGCAGCAATTGCAAAATTTTCTGATTTTATTGTTGTTGGATCACGATATATTCAAATCCTGCAAGAGGATAAGGATGTTGAATTTGCGAAGTTAAGAGCTTTTAATCAAAGTTTAAAGCGGGCCTTGTAGAGAGGTTGTGCCCTCTCTGCTCAAGATAGGCGGGAGAACCCCGCCCCTACGTAATTATGAGCTATTTTATTTTTGTTACTTGGCATCTAAGTTAAATGCATCATGCAATGCTTGCGTAACAATTTTAGTAGACCCTGCATCAATTAAAAAAGATATTTTAATCTCAGAGGTAGTAATTGCCAGAATGTTGACATTGTTATCTGCAAGTACTTGGAAGGCTTTGTAAGCAATACCAGAGTGAGTTTTCATGCCAACGCCCACGACCGAAACTTTACTAACATCACTTGTGGCAGTTAAGTTGGTAAAATTAATATCACCATCTTGCTTAGATTGATTTAGTAATGATTGGGCTTTAGCCAATTCGCTTTCATCAAGTGTAAAGGTTAGATTAGCAGCTTTACCATCCAAAGATATGTTCTGAATAATCATATCAACATTAATGTTGTTTTGTGAGAGCGGCTTAAAAATTGCAGAAGATACTCCTGGAATATTTGGAACATCTTCTAATGTGATTCTTGCTTCCTTGTCACAGTGAGTTACTGCAGTAATTAATCGTCTTTCCATAATTCTTTCATCATCAACTAAAGTTGTGCCTTCGCTCTCTTCAAATGCAGAAAGAACGCGTAGCGTTATACCATGCTTCATAGCCATTTCAATTGAGCGTGTTTGTAAAACTTTTGCTCCAAGAGAGGCCATCTCAATGGTCTCTTCATAGCCGACATATTTTAATTTTCTAGCTTTCGGTACAATTCTAGGATCTGCTGTGTAAATGCCATCAACATCTGTATAGATATCACAACTATCTGCTTTTAAGCTACTTGCAATCGCAACAGCAGAGGTGTCTGATCCGCCACGGCCTAGGGTTGATATCCTGCCATCTTCTGTCATGCCTTGAAAGCCTGCAATAACAATAACATAACCTTGATCGATAAAGCTTTTGAGGTAGTCCCCATCAATTTTCTGGATTCTAGCTTTTGAGTGAGATTTATCAGTTTGTATTTTAGCTTGCCAACCAAGAAATGAGCGTGCTTTGATACCAATAGCATTAAGTTCTAAGGCTAGCAAACCTGATGTTACCTGCTCACCTGAGGCCAGAATTGTATCATATTCTTGGAGCTCATTTTCACTATCTAAGTTAGAAATTTCTTTGGTGTAATTTACTAGCCTAGATGTGATACCTGACATGGCTGATACGACAACCGCAATTTGATTGCCACTCTCATATGATTTTTTAACTATTTGGGCTACAGCTTTGATCCGCTCTATATTAGCTACGGACGTGCCACCAAATTTTTGTACTATTAATACCATAAAATTAATTTAATTATTTTGTTCCAAAAAACATTTAGGCCTATATATAAAGAGCTAGATGTAAAAGAACCATAATATAAAGCCTGTTATTTCTAATGAATCAAGATTTTTGCCAAAAATTTAAAAAAACTTTAAGTAAGTTTTCAACTGGAGTAACCATTGCAACTACCAAGCATGAGGAGGTTAATTATGGAGTAACCATTAATTCATTTGCATCTCTATCTCTTGAGCCGGCTTTAATATTATTCAATCTTGATGTATCATCTCACTCACTTTCGGCTTTTCTAAATTGCAAATTCTTTAACATTAACATTATGTCAAAGCAGCAGCAGGAGTTATCTAAGCATTTTGCGGCTAACTATTCAGATAAGTTCTTGGGCCAGGGATACCAGGAAGATAATAATCATGTTCCAATCTTTTTAGATAATTTAGCATTAATCTCATGCCGGATGCATAGTAGCAAGAAGGTGGGCGATCATTATATTGTTATTGGTGAGGTGTATGAGGCGGATTATGATGACAATAAAGAGCCATTAATATATTTTAATTCAATCTTTGCTTAAAACTGATGCTTAATAGTAATTCTGTTGATTTAGAAGAGGTTGCAAAGTTTGAAAAAATAGCTGACCAATGGTGGAGTACCAGTGGTAAATTTGCTATTCTGCATAAGTTTAATCTATGTAGAATGGCTTATATTAAAGCCAAAATAGCTGAGAATTTTATCATAGAGAAATCCGGATCTTTAGATGGTTTATCGGCTTTGGATGTGGGATGCGGAGGTGGTTTGCTTGCTGAGCCATTAGCGAGATTGGGCGCGAGCGTTACGGCAATTGATGCATCGGAGAAAAATATCAAAATTGCTAAATTACATGCAGAAAAGCAAGGTCTTAAAATCAATTACAAGCAGAGCTTAATTGAGAATATGTCGGATACAGAAAAGTTCCAAATTATATCGGTAATGGAAGTCATAGAGCATGTCGAAAACCCAGAAGAGTTTTTAGTGAACTGCAGCAGGTTGTTGGCGGATGATGGGGTTATGTTTGTTGCCACAATTAACCGAACTCTCAAATCATTGTTATTGGCTAAAATAGCGGCCGAATATATTCTGAACTGGGTTCCAAAAGGCGCGCATCAATGGAAGAAATTCCTTAAACCATCTGAAATTGTAAAGTTTTTGAAGGATCAAAAAAATATCCAGCAGCTTGATTTAACAGGAGTTAAATATAATATTTTAAATGATAGCTGGTCGCAGTCGCGAGATGTTTCCCAAAATTACATTTTATTATTTAAGAAGAAGTAGGGCGCCTCTGCCAGACTGTGTATAATATAGTCACAAAGCCTTTGCCGCTAAAGACATGTATCGTTATAAAATATTCTTTTTGAATAGCTCTAGCTATTCGTGCAAAAATATCCCAAAAAATCCAAAATCTTAAGAATAAAAATCTTTGCAATTTTAATTCGAGACAGCCCTATTCAACTACTACCAGCAGACAATATTTCATGTGCAGCTTGAATTGCTCTTTTAAAGTTTGCTTCTTTAATGTCATCTGCATTAATCCAATCAGCAATGTAACCTCTTGAATATTCAAGATCTTTAATTTTACCTAGAGAACTAGATACTAAATATGCAGTTGTTTCAGCTTCAAATTCTTCAATAGAACGATCGTAAGCGTCCGGTGAACCCGGTCTAGTAAGTCAAATTTAGCAATATACTCTTAAGTTTAAATTAAAAAAGAGTATAAACATGAGTTCCATATCAAGATCGAGAACGAAGATATCAGCAGCTATAAAATCCAAAGTCTTGCAAGATATACTAGCTCCAAATTGCAAATTCAGGGCTATAGCAAAAAAGTATAATTTATCTACTACCACACTATATAGCTGGCGTCAGGATCATTTTAAAAAGATTAAGCACAAGTCTTTAGTTTCGAATAATTTTGTCGAGTTAATAACCAGTCCGGCTAAAGATATAGATCCCAAGCTATCAAAGATCTCACTAAGTATTAACAATATATCATTATCTATATCTGGGAGCATAAGCAATTCCTGCTTAACTAAAATATTATCAATCTTATCCAAAGAAGCTTCATGTTAAATTTTGCTTCAGATAATAAGATATATTTATCCCTTGGGGTTACGGATATGCTGAAAGGGATAAATGGTCTGTCACTGCTAGCTACTGATATTATCTCAAAGAGAGTTTCAACTGGATCAATTTTTGTGTTTAGA
>JABJNB010000086.1 GCA_018659145.1 Rickettsiales bacterium | reverse complement strand
CCTTTCATAATACATTCTTCGTCACCATCATGCCACACCAAAACACCACCATCACACAAATATTCCTGATTGTATAATTCGTAAGTAAAGCCATACAAGCCATCTGAACAACTATCCTGAGCAAGGCCTGCTGAGCAATACGTGCATCCATCTAAATTTCTAACATCATCAGTAGTTAAAGTAATATCGTAATATACAAACCCTGTATCTGCAGTTCTAGTAATTCGCTTACCCACTAAACTGCTACAAAGCGAGATATTACGCTTGCGCATTTCAAGCTCATCATATCCCAGATAATCAGCATATTGAGTAGGATGATTTATATAATCTAAATTAACCCATTTAGCATAATCATTATATAAATCATTATTAAAATCAGAATGATTTAATACCTGACTATTATCACGAAACTCCTCTGCCCACCCCTCAGTCATAGCCCTCGACACACCATAAGATGCAAACAAGCCTGTGGCTACGGCTACCTTCTGCATAAACGTCAACTGCACTCTGTACAGAACGTAAAGCGACAGAGCCAAAGCATACATTGGCGCGCAATATGCAAGATCCTCCACAATAGCTTCGTTAGTTGGACGAGTACTGTACTTATTGCCGGCGTAGCTAGTTGCAACAGAAGAGGACAAGAACACCATTAAGAGAATCGTCCGAATAGTCGGGCCAATACCAAGCTTAATCTTACTCACCCAAGCAAACAAATATGCTTGAAATACCCGCAATATTCTAACCACCAAAAGCAACCCAACGAGATATAACAAAAAGATTTTATTATCTAAACTACTCAACTTACTTTACTCTATTGCTCTAACATACGTTCTACAGCCCTCTCACCATTTAGAGAGGGGGATCATCCCATACTAAAGACATTTTTATTGGATACAACTTATCTGTTAAAGAAAATTCGTGTTTTTTCACAGAGCTACATCCTACTATAAAGCAATGTAGGGGCTACCTTTACGCACTACTGCTTAGAGCAAAATCAGAATTATGCGCAAGAAACCCTTGTGCAAAAAGGGTTCGGCGCACAAGAAAAAATGAATTTAATTTTTTTCAACAAAGAATTGTAGGAGCGGGGTCCTCCCGTCCAGAAGTATGGAGTTAGCTCTGCCAAGGGCGGGAGGACCCCGCCCCTACGATCATTTTTACAAATCAGCTACACGCTGAAAAAATATCTCAAGCCATTGGCTAGGATCAGGTCCATGTTTGGCAATTAATTCGTCCAAAATAACCACCGTATCAGCTCTTCCAGACAGAATATTAATTACATTATCCATCCCCTTTAGATCAATTCTAGCTACCACAGAATCAATTGCTTGCTTAACTAGGAAAAAGCGTGATCCAGGATCCGTAGTTTTTACAATCTGGAATTCACGTTCAGAAAGCATGAATATATCTTTATACACATCAGTGGCTTTAAGATTAGGCAGATATATTTGCGTTGCCGTCTGCTGAACCAATGTATCACTAATTGGCGAACTCGCCGCATCCTCAACTGATTGCGTCGCAAATATTACAAATGCATTTAACTTTCTAAGAACCTTTAACCAATCTTTAATTTTAGGTGCAAATACATCATTATCAATCAATGCCCAAGCCTCATCCAGAACAATCATCGTCGGACGACCATCTAGGGCTGAATTAATTTTATGGAACAAATATAATAACACCGGCCCGATACTTGATTTGTCTTTAAGAACCTGCCCCATTTCAAAACCAAAAGTAGATGCCTTAGAGAAATCTAGTTTATCTTCTATATTATCAAATAACGTCGCATGCGAACCCTCACCATGCCACATTGCAAGCCTACCCGCCAAAGTACCAGGACCGCCCAGACCCATAAAGGGAGCAATATTCCGCAATACCCGCTCACGCTTAGGCAGGTTATAATTACCATCTACCGCCTCTTTAATCCTATCTAGATCCTCTGCATCCATAGACTCACCATTAGCTGACACCAAGGCCCTAAGCCACTCTATAAGAAAAACTTTATTTTCCGAAGTACCTTCCAATTGTAGCGGATTAAACCCTGTAGCATGCCCAGGATCTAAGAATGAATGCACCCCTCCTATAGACTTAATAAAAATTTCAGCACCTCTATCTTTGTCAAAAAAGAATGTTCTTGGATTAAATTTTAAAGCCTGGCAACACATAAAGTTCATTAGTACCGTTTTACCAGCACCAGTCGGACCGATAATCATCGTATGCCCTACGTCACGAACATGAAAATTAAAAAAGAAAGGTGTTCCAGATGTAGTATTGAACACAGTAACCGCATCACCCCAAAAATTACCCGTTCGATCACCCGGCGGGTAATTGTGAAACGATGCAAAAGCGGCTAAGTTCAGCGTATTAATCGTTGCTTTACGAACCAAATAATCACTATTACCAGGCAGCATACCCCAATAACACGGCTCTAAGTTATTCTTCTCTCTAATCGCATTAATTCCAACATTAGAGAATTCGACCATAAGCATAGATAACGCATTTTCCAATGCCTTCAAATCATCCTCTATACACAACACTGATAATGTATGTTTACCAAAGGCGATTTCACCACTCATAGCTATATCCAATGCTTCCGATATTTCAGAAATCTGCGATACAGCCAAATCACCTGATTGCTGCATTCTATTCTGCTGCAGCTGCATCGAAGCGATAGCATCACTTCGACTAATAAATTCAAAAGTTTGATAAATAATAAACTCAAATGGCAACCTTAAGAAGCCATCCAGCATACCAGCATGAGTATGTGGGCGATATTCCTTTACACTAACAACTCCTGCATACCGAGTAGAGATTGGTCCCTTGCATTCGACCGCCTTTTTACCAAAAAATAGCCTCGAATTCCCAATATAATGATCGATAGGTGTCGTTGGTACAATCATCGGCTGAGAAAACCCACAATTCGCAAGACAGCCTAAAAACTCCAACACCTCGGAATAAAGACCATCTTTTGTTTTAACCGTACCTAATGTTTTAGCTCCGTAGGAAGAATACGCATTTAAGACTCGATTCGATACCTCATCCAACTCGCCATACTGATCCTGCATCTCACGTTCAACCGCACTATTATCCGTTCTCTTTTCAATAGATTTGACAAAGCTATCTATAAACGTATCTTCTCCCGATGTTTTTTTACGAATTATAGAAACATAGTGCTCATTAATGAATGTACTTTTATCACCATGACGCATACGCCACTCTTCGTTAGCATAAGCTGAAAATAAGTTAGGCATCTCACCGCCAGGGAAGGCCTCCTGGCGTTTTCTGACGGTATAAAAATTCATGATAAAGCTTCCCTGCCCCATTCCTTTAAAAAGGGAGTTACGCATGTCTTTTTTATTATTTAAATCAAAGTCATCAGCCGTCTCAAATGAGAAACCTCTAACTTTAATAACCCTAAGCATGTCTTTATTCTTCAGCAGAACAGTGTCATGCGTCAAATGACATTCATAAGGCAAAAACTCTGCCACAGAACATTCTGACTTAAAGTACTTCTCGTTTTTAGCTTTGGGCTTTAAGATATCAAACAACATATAATTTAATATGGATCATATGAATTAGCGCCATAAAAACCCTTGTTACGACATTTAGAACATTTAGCTCCCTTAACCATTACCAGCTCTATGGCAAGAGGCTCCTTAAGGCATATCATATAAGCAATACCATGTAAGAATGGCATTGCGAGCAATGCTTTGACATCACTAGACAATACAAAATAAAGCATACAACCAAGTCCATTTAATACGATAAAAGGATATGAGACCCCTAGCATCATAGCAGGACGAGTCAAACCAAGAAAAAGTGGATCTGGAGAAATAGACATAGTTTCAAGTTGCAAATATTCATTTATAAAGTTAAAGCTATATAACTTCTTTTAAATATTAAGTCTTTATTTTTTTATTTTCAATCATGAGTAACAACCCCCTTATCGCAAAAAAATTATCCAACATCAAACCTTCAGCCACACTTGCCGTTACAAGCAAAGCTGCAGAGCTAAAAGCACAAGGTATTGATATTATATCCTTAGGCGCTGGAGAGCCAGACTTTGACACTCATGACAATGTTAAAGCCGCCGCAATTAAAGCAATCAAAAGCGGATTTACTAAATATACCGCAGTTAGTGGTATAAAAGAGCTAAAAGAAGCTGTCAGGGAAAAGTTCCAAAGAGATAACAATGTTACATATGAATTAGATGAAATCACAGTAGGTAATGGAGCTAAGCAACTAATATATAACGCCTTTATGGCAACACTAAACCCTGGTGACGAAGTTATTATACCAGCTCCATACTGGGTATCCTATCCTGACATGGTATCTTTATGCGATGGGAAGCCAATAATGATTGACTGCCCTAAAGAGCAAAATTATCTTTTAGAACCATCCCAGTTAGAACGAGCAATTAGCTACAAAACTAAATGGGTTATCCTCAATTCTCCATCCAACCCAACCGGCATGAGTTATTCTCACGAACAATTATTAGCATTATTAAAAGTAATAGCAAAATTCCCTAATATAGCCATATTAAGCGACGATATTTACGAACATGTTATTTATGATAACTTTGTAGTTAAAACTCCAGCTGAAGTTATGCCACATCTCAAAAATCGCATATTAACAATTAATGGCGTCTCAAAATGTTATGCGATGACCGGATGGCGAATAGGCTTTGCCGGTGGTAGCAAAGAGCTAATAAAAGCTATGAATGTTATACAGTCACAAAGTACATCTAACGCCTGCTCAATTAGCCAAATTGCCGCAGCCGTTGCTCTCACAACCGATCAAAGCTATATCGCAGAACGCAATCAAGTATTTAAAGAAAGGCGTGATATTGCTGTTAACGTATTTAATAACATTGAGAATATTTCTGCTATTACACCAACAGGTGCCTTTTATATTTTTCCTGATATCTCAGGACTAATTGGCAAGAAGACCAGAAATGGTACAACAATTGCAGACTCAACTAGCTTCGCAACATGTCTTCTTGAAGATGCAAATGTTGCGGTAGTTCCAGGCTCAGCATTTGGCGCCGAAAATCATTTTAGAATATCATACGCCCTAAGCACAGAAGCTTTACAAGATGCATTAGAGCGAATCACTAAATTCTGCAAAAGCTTGGTATAGACCCTCCTTGTAGGGGAGGGGTCCTCCCGCACTTGCCGGACATCACTCCATGCCTCTTGGGCGGCGACCTCACCCTGGCGGCAAAAGGACCCCCGCCCCTTGCCATACCTCACTCTATGCCTCTGGGCGGGAGGACGCCGCCCCTACTATATTATTAAAGAATCTCATTAATAATATAGCTCGCAACGTTTGACTTTGGCATTTCTGGCCAATCTTTACAATAATTTGGCGCAACAAAAGTAATTTTAGTATCCTTGGATCCAAATATTTGATTTGCAGAAATATCATTAGCCAAGATATAATCACACCCCTTACGCGCCAACTTTAGCTTAGCATTTTCAACTAAATTATTTGATTCTGCAGCAAAACCTATGATAATTTCTGGCTTGTGCCTTAAGCTAGATAACTCCTTTAAAATATCAGGGTTTTTAACAAAAGATAAACTAATCTCATTCTGATCATCTAGTTTTTTCATCTTCTGAGATTGATAAGATTTTGGCGCATAATCCGCAACAGCAGCAGATAAAATAGCCAAATCCACATTAACACAATTAGCAAGCACAGCATCACGCATATCCCGCGCGGATAAAGCCTCTATAACTTTAGAAAACTCACAATCAATAGGTACATCAATCTTACCATGGATAAAGGTTACACGAGCCCCTAAGTCACTAAAAGACCTAGCTATTTGATAGCCCTGAATCCCGGATGAATAATTGCTAATATACCGAACAGGGTCAATCGCTTCAATAGTAGCGCCAGCAGTTACTAAAATATTTTTACCCAAAACCTTACTGCGAAACTTCTCTAGCTCATTAATTTTTGCTAGAACAGGTTTCCAATCCACCACACGCCCAGGACCTTCCTCACCGCAAGCAAGCATACCATTATCAGGACCAATAAAAATATGACCATATTTTATCAATTTTTTAATATTATCCTGGGTAACAAAATTATTATACATCTTGCTATTCATAGCAGGCATAAAAATTACCTTCTTATCACTAGCTAGAATCGTGGCTAACGCTAAATTATCAGCAAAACCCGAAGCTATTTTATTTAGGAAATCTGCGGTGAGAGGATAAACTAAGATATAATCATTTGCTCTAGTTAAGTTAATATGGTGCATTAACAAAGACTCATCTTGACTCCATAGATTATCATAAACTTCTTTATTAATAAGATACTCAATCTCACTCTTATTAACAAAATTTTGAGCTGACTTTGTTTGTATAACATCGATATCATGACCCCGTTTCTGCAATTCTGCAATTAAATCTAAAGCCTTATAAGCAGCTACTGAACCTGTTATAATTAATAAAATCTTTGGCATAATCAATGATATTTAGATATAAAGACGGATAACTTCCTCACTACACGCCATCTCCATGGCTAACCTAGTAAAAACTTACTTAGCAATCTTATGTAATTTTTTACTACATTTAAAAAATGGTATGTTCTTTGATCCAATTGTAACATACTCGCCTATTTTAGGATCAAACAATCTTCTCTCTTGTAATTTCTTTAATTTAAAAACGCCAAAATTTCTTACTTCAATTCGATAATCGCGCTTTAATGCCTCAGCGATATTACGAAAAAACAAGTTAACAACGCGTTCAACCAAAGCATCTCCTAATTCAGGATACTTATTACGTAATTTGCTCATCAAATCTTTTTTAGTCATTAATACAGTGACAATATATTAAAATTATTTTGCAGAACCTTATACATAGGTGAAAAAATCTTCAAGAAGGACGGGACATCATTCTCTTGTAATGACACCTTTTTTATATCTATATTCTTACCAATGTTATTATTCAATAAATATTGCTTTACCGCCAGAGAATCACCAACCTCATCTACCAAACCTAATTTATAGGCCCGATTACCACTAAATACCTTTCCAGACATAACCTCCTCGATATTGCTTTCTTTCAAAGGTCTACGCTCCAAAACTATCGTCTTAAACATTTTATATATATCATCTACCACTTCCCGCAAAGAGGCCTCACCCTGGGAGGTTAGCTTCTCGGCAAAATGCGGCACAGCTTTTAACGATGTTGATTTAACAATTACCGGCTCAATACCGAGTGACTTTGCTAATCCAGACAAATCTACAGATTGTAATATTACGCCTATAGATCCGACTATTGAGCCTTGAGGGGATATAATATAATTACAACCTATTGCAGCTAAATATGCTGCACTTGTTGCTTGCGATCCTACAAAAGCAACTGTAGGGACGGCGTTGGATAATCTTTTTAAACTTTGATATAACAGCTCACCACCAACAACCGTGCCACCAGGACTATCGATGTCAATAATTACAGCTTTTAAGAACTTATCTTTAGATAGCTCTTCCAATCTATCGAGACGATATTGATCATTCCCTATAAAACCACTAATAGCTATCCGAGCGACATAGTCAGAACGCGGTTTTTTTAGGTCATCAAATTCATAAGTTAACGATATGCACACCAATAATATTGCCAAAGAAAATATGCGCCATAAATTTAACTTACGGCGCAAAAACTCAGCATTAAAATAACTAGATAATTTAGGAGGAGTCATAAGAAAAAATAAATTATTTAGTTAGCCCTCACAAAAAAACTACTTACCTTCTTTATCCGCGTTCTTAGGGCTTCCTTCAGAGTTCTGCCCCAAGCTACCAAATGCATCACCCAAGATATCACCAAGGCTAGCTCCACTAGTTGCCGAACCATATTCCTTGATAGCCTTTTTCTCTTCTTGGATTTCCAAAGCCTTTATTGATAAAGTTATATTTTTAGTCTCTTTATCAATTTTAACCAATTTAGCATCAATTTTTTCACCTTCAGCAAATCTATCAGTTCTTTGATCAAACTTATCTTTTGCTAATTCATGCTTCTTAATGAACACAGGTATTGAATCACCGATTAATACTTCTATGCCATCACCTCTGATTTTACTAACCACACATGTGACGCGATTTTCTTCATCAACAAAATCTTCTACTTTACTGAATGGACTTTCAGTTAATTGCTTAACTCCTAATACTAGCTTTTCACGATCTGGAGATAACTCAATGATTTTCACCTCAATCTGATCACCCTCTTTATAACCTTCGGCTATTTGCTTACCATCGCTAGACCATGATAAGTTATTATAATATAATAGACCTTCAACATTATCAGATATTTCTAACGACATGTTAAATTCAAATTTTGAAACAATCTTACCAGTCACTACATCATCAACCTTATGGCTGCTGGCAAAATCATGCCAAGGATTAGCTTCACATCGCTTCATACTCAAACTAATACGATGCTTATCACGATCAATTTCTAATATAACAACATCAACTTTTTGACCTGGTTTAATTTCTTTCATTAGATCTCTAACTGACTTAGTCCATGTAATTTCTGAAACATGCACCAAACCTTCAATACCCTTAGCTATCTCAACAAAAACTCCATAATCTGTAACACTTGACACGGTTGCTGAAATTTTAGCGTCTTTGTCCATACCTTCAGATACCTTGCTCCAAGGATCATTCTCTAATTGCTTGATACCTAAAGATACCTGTCTTTTTATAGGGTCATACTTGATAACTTTTACTTGCACTTTTTGCCCCAAGTTCAACATCTCTGAGGGATGTGAAATCCTAGACCATGATATATCAGCGATATGCACCAAACCATCAATAGTACCAAGGTCAATAAATGCACCATAACTTGTGATATTTTTGACAACACCATCCATAATTTGCCCTGGCTCAATAGCACTTAAAACACTATCTACAGCTTTTTGATGACCAGCCTCTAAGATCGCTCTTCTAGAAACTACAACATTTCCCCGAAGCTCATCCATTTTCAATACTTTAAAAGGCTGCTTAATACCCACCAGGTGCGAAACATCTTTAACCGGACGCACATCTACCTGACTACCTGGCAAAAATGCTGTAAGATGATTAATATCAACTATAAAACCACCTTTTACTCTACCAACAATCTCACCTTCAACATCCTCAGACTCTTGAAACTTACCTTTAACTTTAAGCCAACTATTTTCTTGTAGGACTCTTTCTCTAGAAAGGGTAATTCTACCATCAGTGCCTTCTAGCGATTCAATATATACTTGGATTTTATCGTGAACTTTTAAGGTCTCTTTTAGACCATCTAAAGCCAACTCTTTTTCATCGACTACTCCTTCTGACTTTAAGCCTACATCCACAATTGCATGGTTGCTTTCAAAACCCACAACTGTACCCTCGACGATACCGCCTTCAGAATTTATATTTTTAAAATAATCTTGTATTAAATCAGAAAAAGACTCTCCAGCTGCTGGAGTTGATGTTACTGCATTTTCTTGTTCGGCGTTAGTATCTAACGGGGTTTGCTCGTTAACCATAGGTGTTATATTAATTAATAAAGTTGATTCTCCTACTTTAGAGAAAGGGCCGTGATATACAAAATAAAGCTAATTGTCAATTAGTTCTAAAACTTTTCTTACCGTCACATCCAAAGGATTTACACCATTATCTATTTGCTTAGCACCAGGGGGAATAACTAATGGCGCTATTTTTCTATTCTTATCTTGATCATCACGCGCCTCAAGATCAAAAGCTATCTCAGATAAGCTCTTGTTAAAAATATTCTTTTCATGCAACTGAGCAAGCCTTCTCTGAGCCCTTATTGCAACATCCGCATCTACATAAAATTTATAATCAGCATCCGGGCAAATAACCGAGCCCGTATCACGACCATCCAATACCACTCCCGTACCATGATTAGTAAAATCTCTTTGCAAATCTATTAAGCTTTGACGCACCTCTGGAGCTTTAGCTATAAGCGAAGCAACTTTAGCAATATCCTCCGAATATAATGAATCTAATTGCAGAATATCATCTGTAATTTTACCTGCTATCTCATCCGCAAAACTAGCAAATTCTATTAGGCAATTATCCCGGCTAGCAATATAAGCAAACGCTCTATATAACTTACCAGTATCTAGATATTTAAAACCTAAAGATTTTGCAACCCTAGATGCTATAGACCCCTTACCCGAAGCAGATGTTCCATCAAATGTAATTATAATATTTTTAACCATAACCTATCTTTAAAATCCTTATGCAAAACTAGCGAACATCAAAACCTAGTCCCCGTGAGTTAAATCTATGCCCAAATCTGATATTATTTCAAAAAAGTTGGGAAAGCTTGTGGCAATCATCGAAACATCATCAATTGTAATCTCAACTTTAGCTATAATCGCAAAAACAACAAAAGACATCGCTATACGATGGTCAGAATGAGTTCTAATCATAGCTGCCTTGAAAGGCCCTTTGCCTCCAGCTACTACCAAACTATCACCGTCAATACGAACATCAACTCCACATAGCGACAGATTCTCACGCATAACCTCCAAGCGATCACACTCCTTTACTCTAAGCTCAGATAAGCCATTAAAAGTAGTTACCCCTTCGGCAAAACTTGAAATGATAGCTAGAATCGGATATTCGTCTATGGCACTTGGTACCATCTCCCCTTCTGTTTCAACAGATTTTAACTTAGAGTACCGAATCCTTATATCAGCTACTTGCTCACCACATAAATATCGTTTATCGAGATATTCAATATTAGCTCCCATACGCTCTATAATATCAAAAAACCCTATTCTCGTTGGACTAATACCAACATTTTTTAAAGTAAGATCTGAACCAGGGGTAAGCAATGCTAAGCTAGCAACAAATGCTGCTGAAGAAGGATCTCCAGCAACAAACAAATCTTTGGCTCCTACCTCCTCACCCGGCTTAAGACTAATTTTCATCACCCCCTTGGTCATTTCCCTTGTCAAATCAAAGCCAAGATATTCAAGCATAATTTCTGTATGATCCCTGGTAGCTGTTTTTTCATAAACAACCGTAGTGCCAATGCTATGCAACCCTGCCAATAATACTCCTGATTTCACTTGAGCAGATGCAACTTCCATCTCATATTCAATTGCAATACTACCACGCCTACCTTCTATCTGCATCGGCAGGTATTTATTATCCCTTCCTGTAAACTTAGCTCCAAACCTTCTCAGAGGCTTCATTGTTCTCGCCATCGGACGTACTGATAAACTCTCATCACCAAATAATTGTGATATAATAGGCTGCGTTGCAAGCAGACCCGAAATTAATCGAACCGTTGTACCAGAATTTCCGCAATCAAGAGGCTTTCTAGGCTGCCTAAAGCCGAACCTACCATTTCCAAAGACGATATAATCCTTACCATCCTTAGTGATTTTTATACCAAGATCTTCTAAAATTCTTTTTGTCGCAAACACATCCTCTGACTCAAGTAAATTAGTAATACGAGCACTTCCAAAACAAATAGCCAAGATCATCAAAGCTCTATGTGATATTGATTTATCTCCTGGGATGTTTACATCCCCTTGCAACTTAACTATATCTTGATTATTTACTATAAGCTGCCCTAACATAAGAATACTCTTAAAAATGAAAATTATCGCTCAACATAAATCCCTAATTACTAATTTAATAGCTTTTTTATTATCTATTCTAGCTTTATTGATTCACTCCAAAGTTTTACTAGCCATCGCACTTTTTGCACTCTCTGGCGCAATTACTAACTGGCTAGCCGTGCATATGCTATTTGAAAAAATCCCTCTTTTATATGGCTCCGGTATTATTCCAAATCGCTTTGAAGATTTCAAAGGCGGGATTAAAACTCTTATAATTGAGCAGTTTTTCTCAAGCGATAATATCAACAATATCCTAACCTCAAAGCAAGATAGCTCAATATTAGATAGCATTTCAGAACGTGTGGACTACGAAGAAACTTACCAAGCATTGGTGCAATCAATTAGCATATCAAAGCTTGGATCAATGCTCGCAATGTTTGGTGGTGTCAAAATATTAGATAACGCTAAGGATGAAATCATGCTTGCTCTGGAGCAAATATTGCACAAAATTATCAATGACCTAAAAACTCAGACAACTGATATGAATCATATAGCCAGCGAGTTTCATAAAAAAGCAGAACAAATCATAGATACAAGGCTAGCTGAACTAACTCCAAACGAAGTAAAAAATATCATCGCCAAGATGATCAAAGCACATCTTGGCTGGCTAGTAGTTTGGGGCGGAGTATTTGGCGGAATGATCGGGGCTATATCAACATTATTATAACTCACAAACCATATCTTTGCGCCTGGATGCTTGAACAGATAGGTTCCCCCACGAGGTCCATTTATATTAAAATTTATACTTATACAACACTTGTAGTGAGGTAATCGTCTTTGACATATTAGTGTCATCTCGCTCAGACTCTCTTGATCCAACCTTTAAAACAACACTATTTGCAAAAGTATAATTCACAGAAAATCCAACATCTTTTACCTGGATTTTACCTGACTCCAATAACTTCGAATATTCTTTACTGCTAAACATATAATGAAAACTCCACCCTCCATACTCAATGCCAAAAGCTAGCAATATAGACTCTAAGTCTGATGGCAAATAAGCCTCGCTCCCAAACTCTTGATTAAAATCATTATTAAAACTGTTAAAAGCGTCTATCTGAACATACTCAACCATGGGCTTAATAACCAAGTTATTTAACATAGATTTTTTTACTCCCAGAGCTATAGAATAACCCTGCTCTGCTCCAATCTCTAATGCATCAGGGTTTTTTAGAAAACGATAACTAGCATTGTAAAATGCTCCATCAAAAAAATCTAATTCTTCAGCAAAAATATTGATCGAAAATGACGACAGCGAACCAGTATCAGAAGCAACTCCTATATTATTATTAGATACGGTTCGTCTAGTTAACAAAGTATCCGATAGGTTAGAATCATCATAATAAAATGTCGCAATTGCTATATCATGCCGACCATGCCCCCCTAGATTCATTTTAATCTTACCACCAACACCTATTTTGCCTGTAATTTGATATATCTCAGCTAAGTCACTAGTCCAAAGGCCACCATTTAATTCATAATCCCATAAATATGCAAAAGCTGGATTAAATTTTCCTAAGAAGAACTCAGCGTCATAATTTTCAAAACTAATATACAACTCGTCCAAAGCCAACCCCTCTCCTTGAAAATCGCTACTTGCAACCCGGCTTTTTAATAACTCAAAGACCCAAGAACTTTTAACATTCAAACCTTCACCTAGATCAAAGTCTAACTTTGGGTATAACTCTAGCATAAACTTACTATCGTTAAGGCTAGAATCATTAGTTGAGCCATTATTATCTGTATATTTCCCAGTACTATCAAATCTGAGCTTTACATCATTCTCGATTGAAACCTTGACATCTCTAGCAAAAGAGCTTGCTGCAAAACAAGAAATCAACAATAGAGTCCATATAAAATGCACCATAATATTCTCTTTAAATTATCATTGTTGCTGGGTTTTCAATATAGAACTTAAATCTTGCTAAGAATTCAGCGCCAACAGCTCCGTCGACTACTCGGTGATCACAAGAAATTGTAAAATGCGTCATATTTGCTGTAGCTATCTGATCATCCTCAGTCACAACCACCTGCTTCTCTGTAGCACCCACAGCTAAAATACAACTTTGCGGAGGGTTAACAATAGCTGAGAACTGTTTGACTCCATACATGCCCAAATTAGAAATACTAAAACCTCCGCCTTGGAACTCATGTGGCTGCAATTTGTTTTCTCTCGCCTTTTTTGCCAATATTTTCATCTCACTTGAGATATTCTTAATAGGCTTTTGATCAGCATTCGACACTATTGGCGTAATCAAGCCGTCTTCGGTGGCTACAGCAATAGAAATATCCACATTGTTATATATAAAAATCTCCGCATCGGTCCAAGATGCATTCGCTTTTGGCACGTCTTTAAGTGCTAAAGCAGATGCCTTAATAATAAAGTCATTGATGGAAATTTTATACAAAGCCTTACCGTGCTCATCCTTACTTGCCACATTATTAATCTGCTCTCTAATATCTAGCAAGCTATCCATATTACAATCAATAGTAAGATAAAAATGTGGTATCGTTTGCTTTGCCACTAATAATCTTTCCGCTATAATCTTACGAATATTGCTGTTTTTAACAGCTACAGCTTCTACCTCATTACGCAGAACAACATTACTAGTCGCCCCATTAGACAAATAATCGGTTACATCTTCCTTGGTAATACGATTATTTGGTCCACTACCTTTAATCAAAGACAAGTTCAGTGAATTATTTTCAGCAATACGCTTTGCAACTGGAGTTGCATGATGACTTTGTTTTGGCGTGTTGGAAATATTTATAACAGGCACTATTGGCTGTAATTTTGGAGCTTGAGACCTAACATCACTTTGAGGCGTCACCGGTGCCGCGTTCGCAGACTCTGACCGCACTTCCTCCTTCTTCTTTTCCGCAATCACCTCTGCAACTTCATACGAATCTAATACAGATTTATCTTCTCCATCCTCTAACAGCAATGCTATAACAGCATTAACAGCTATATTTTCCGACCCATCAGGAACAATAATTTTTCCTAAAACACCTCCATCCACTACTTCCACTTCCATAGTAGCTTTATCGGTTTCTATTTCCGCGATCACATCTCCAGGATTTACTTGATCCCCCTCTTGTTTCATCCATTTCGCTAAATTACCCTCCTTCATTGTTGGGGATAAAGCTGGCATAAGAATTTCAATAGGCATAAATAATAGCTAAATAAATTATTTTTTAAAAAATTTTTGTGCAGCATAAACAATATCAGATACGCTAGGCAATGCTAACTTCTCTAAATTGGATGCATATGGGAGTGGAACAGGTTTAGCAGTAACACGAGCTGGCTCACCATCTAAATAGTCAAATATATTTTCCACTACCAAAGCTGAGATCTCAGATGCAACTCCGCAAAAACCCCACCCCTCTTCAACATTAATGATACGGTTAGTTTTTTTCACCGAATTAAAAATAGTTTCTGTATCCAAAGGCTGAATAGTGCGCAAATCGATAACTTCAGCATCAATACCTATTTTTGCCAATTCATCCGCAGCTTTAAGCGCCTTTTCTACCATTATTGAAAAAGCTGTAATTGTCACATCCTTTCCTGCCCTAGCTATCTTGGCCTTACCTATCTCAATACTATCTATAATATCTTCATTAAGCTCAAATTCATAACCATAAGTCATCTCATTCTCGAGAAAAATAACTGGATTCTCATCTCGAATAGCCTTCTTCAACAAAGCTTTACAATCCGTAGCATCATAAGGTGCTACAACCTTCAGCCCTGGAATATGCGCATACCACGAAGCATAACATTGTGAATGCTGAGCTCCAACACCTGCAGCTGCGCCATTCGCCCCTCTAAATACTATAGGGCACTTTACTTGACCACCAGACATGTAATTAGTTTTTGCTGCCGAATTGATAATTTGATCTATCGCCTGCATTGCAAAATTAAATGTCATATATTCAACAATAGGTCTAAGTCCTGCCATAGCAGCTCCCACAGCCAGTCCAGTAAAACCATGCTCAGTAATTGGCGTATCAATAATTCTACCTGCACCAAATTTATCCAGCAATCCTTGTGAGATTTTGTAAGCACCATTATATTCAGCAACCTCCTCTCCCATCAAAAAGACATTAGGATCTCGCTCCAACTCTTCATACATAGCATCTCTTAGAGCATCTCTTACCGTAATTTTAACCATTAGTCTCTTAATACATCTGTTAATAACTCTGAAGCAAGCGGCTCCGGACTAGCTTTTGCAAATTCAAAAGCTTCTAGCACAGTAGCCTTAACTTTATCTTCCATTTTCTTAAAATCTTCTTCTTTAACCTGATTCTTCTCAAGAATAAAGTTCTTTAAATTGCTGATTGGGTCATAATTCTCCTTGTAATTATTAACCTCCTCCTTACTCCGATAAGTACCCGGATCAGACATAGAGTGACCTCTAAATCTATAAGTTTTCATTTCTAATATATAAGGACCCTTACCTGATCTGACATAGTCTGCAGCTTTTTTTACTTCCTCATAAACAGCAAGAACATCCATTCCATCAACTGAATTGCCCTCTATACCAAAGGCATCCCCTCTACTATAAAAATCACGCGTTGATGCAGCTCGAGTTACTGCAGTTCCCATACCATAAGCATTATTTTCAATAATAAATAAAACTGGTAGCTTCCATAAACTGGCCATATTAAATGACTCATATACTTGCCCCTGATTTGCAGCCCCATCACCCATAAAAGTAACGGCTATATTCTTTTTCTTTAAATACTGATAGGCAAATGCTACGCCCGTACCAATTGGCACTTGAGCTCCCACAATACCATGGCCACCATAAAAGCCCTTCTCTGTATCAAACAAATGCATTGATCCACCCTTGCCTCTTGAAATCCCTGTTTCGCGACCAAATAACTCTGCCATCACAACTTTAGGATCACTACCGCAGGCAAGTACATGACCATGATCACGATATGACGTAATTAAAGCATCACCTTCTTCAATAGCCTGCTTAACTCCTACCACCACAGCTTCTTGACCTATATAGAGGTGACAAAATCCAGATATTAATCCCATACCATAAGCGGCAGCAGACCTTTCTTCAAAACGCCTAATTAACAGCATCAATTTGTAACTTGATAACAGAAACTCTTGGGAGTAAGATTCCTCTCTCTTTGATTCTTTCGTCATAATAATTCTAATAAATTAAATCGATCATTGATTTTGACTAACAAATAGCTTAAGTAAATATATGATTTTAGCAATAAGATTTTTCCAAACTATATGAGTCAAGATAACAGATCATGAAAGCCAAGATAGAACCAGAAATTGATTTTTCAACAAAAGATAAAATTAGCTCAACATTTAATATTGAAATCGAACAACATCTCTTGGGACACGTCATCACCAATAACAAAGCTATAAATGATGTCACAGATATCTTGAGAGCCGATTATTTTTACCACCCCATGCATCAAAAGATCTATCAAGTGATCGAAGACTTCTCCAATAAAGACATACTAATCTCTCCTTTAACAATAAAAAACTTCTTAGCTACAGATAGCAACTGTGATCAAGAAAAAACTAGAGAATATATAAACAGCCTATTATTAAACAGCTCGTACATTTTCAACATAAAAGAATATGCAAAGATAATTTTTAACTTAGCTCTAAAAAGACAATTAATAGATGTCGGGTCTAACATAGTCGTAGATGCAAAAGAGGCCTCAAACACAACTAACGTTGTAACTCAAATTGAACATGCCGAACAACAGTTATTTAACCTTGCATCACATGATGAATATTCTAGCGACTTCCAGAATATCTCAACCTCTTTGAACCAGGCTCTAGAATCCGCTGAGAGAGCTTTAAGCGCAGGAGGCTTTACTGGTATCCCGACACAATATACTGATTTAGATAAAATGATCGGAGGATTACAAAATTCTGATCTAATGATCTTAGCGGGAAGGCCGTCAATGGGAAAAACAGCCCTTGCGATTAATATTGCCTTAAATTCGTGCCAATTTTACAAAAAAGACAAATCCGAGCAAAAAACTGTCGGATTTTTCTCACTCGAGATGTCAGCCGAGCAATTATCAGGCAGAATGATTGCTATGACATCAACTGTTAACGCTAAGAAATTTCGTAATGGTAATTTAACATCAGAAGATTTTGAGATGCTAGTAAAAGCACATAAAGAACTGTACGAGCTACCATTTTTTATTGATGACACGCCAGCGCAAACGATATCGGCCATTCGAACCAAAGCTAGGCGACTAAAGCGCAAAAACAACTTAGCTCTTCTAGTTATTGATTACCTACAATTAATCAGAGGCTCAAGCAAAAATAGTGAAAATCGTGTTCAAGAAGTCTCTGAAATAACCCAAGGATTAAAAGCAATTGCTAAAGAATTAAATATCCCCGTTATTGCCCTATCACAACTATCACGTGCCGTTGAACAAAGGGATGACAAACGCCCCCAACTATCTGATTTACGTGAATCAGGAACTATCGAGCAAGACTCTGATCTAGTATGTTTTATCTATAGAGAGCAATATTATACTGAAAGAAAAAAGCCTAGTGAGGGCCATAAAGATATGGAAAAATGGCAACAAAGTATGGAATCCGTGCTAAACAAAGCTGAAATTATGATAGCAAAAAACCGTCATGGTCCGGTGGGAAATATTTATCTACATTTTGATCCGAATACAACAAAGTTTACCAACCTCCAAACTCACTAACTCATGTATAATCATAGACTTATACATGTCCTCATAATTAAGTAAAAAGAAGTTTTTTGCAAAAATCTAATTTTTTCTTTGCACTTAGCTCAAAATCTGTATATAATGCTGAAAATTTTGGTATTTAGAGAATGAAAGAGAATGTTATATCAATAAAACTTAGCTCATTTACAAAAGATAAGGTTAAAAGCCTCATTAGTACGGCTGAGAAAAATGTTATCAGAGATAATCAATTTGCTTTAAAATGCCTAAATGAAGCAGAGTATTATATAAAAAACCAGTACAAGCACGAAGAAATATTCAAAGGAGCTTTACTTGATTTATTCGGATATGGCACAGGATGCCCTCTTTTACACTTACTAAAACGAGACGCTAATAATTTACTGGTATTTTTCTTTATAAAAATAGGAGTAAATCCAGCTTACAATGCAGACTATGATAATGAATTTTTAAGCTTTGCTTAAAAACATCCATGATAAACGAGAGATTAACATGATAGCAAACAAGAAACAAACGGCACTGGATTACATTAGTGATGATTACAACCTATTATCCGAGACCGTAAATCACCACCTATCAGAATGTGCTGACGGCAGATTGCCAAAAAGTCATCTTTTTGAGATTTATAGTAAACACAATATTTCGTCCTTATTTCGTTGCTCCGATACGTTACAAATAGCAATGTCCATTGTACAAAATATTTTGGCACCAGGACTACGAGAGGGCAAAATTAGTCCTGCAGAAATTCATGATAATTTAACATATACAACACATAATGGTAGTTCTATCAATGCCGCAGAATGTTTGTTAATATTAGCTACAAAATTTGATGAAGTAAAATATCCTAAGGAAAACGAATATATTCACTCTCTCCTTAGCGCTGTAAAGACAGATCTCAACATTCAACCTAGTGAGACTTTTAAGATAAAATTAGAAAGAAGTAATCAAGACGTTGGAAAAAGTCGAACATTAGAGCTAAAAAAATAACTCTCTCATTACCAAAAATCTATTTATACATTTAGTGTCCGCCTTGAATCAAAATTGCAAAGATCTTTATTCTTAAGATTTTGAATGTTTTGGTAGATTTTTTTAATAGCCAAAGCTATTCACAATAAATTATACAAATATAGTACATATTTTAAGAAGAAAAAATTTGTACCTTTGATTCTATACATGACCTTCCACTAGAGGATGCCCCTTGCAAGATGTGTGGGATATAATTAGAAAGCCCCGTTATGGTGCCCCAAATATAAGATAGATCTACATTATAGCAAGACTGTGACCTTAATAGTCTCCACAGATCTGATAATAATTTAAAATATAAATATTGCGTCTATTCTTAATAAGCCACCCCCTATCCTCCCAAGGCAAATCCTAATTTACCTTTTTAGTGTCATTTTTTTTCTTAGAAGCCATTGACTCCCTATCTGGAATGTATGGCTCTTGTGTAGGGATTTTAACTTTAGGCAACAATCTCTTGGTAAAAAACTTATCTTTGTAATAGAAAATTTTCTTACTTTTAATTGGAGGACTCGCCTCAATTAGTAATATTTGCTCATCCCTAGGAAGGTTAATAACCTCTTGCGGCAATAGTAACGCACGCTGAGTTTCCGAGACATGCAATGATCTAGAGGCTGGGTTTAGATCAAAAAACTTAGGCTTATTGACAGATTCTTGCTCTACCGTTTTATTACCAATTAATTGTGATATGAGATTCGCAGTTTCAACATTATTCGCAGCAAAAGTGATCCGGTAAGTAGCGTTAGATAGAAATGAATTCATACCAGACTCTTCATACGTACCTTTTAATTGCTCTGTATCTTGAATAATTAAAAATAACCTTACGTTATAACCACGAAAATAAGCTATTCCCGATTGGAACTGCTCCATCTTACCAAGCGTTGGAAATTCATCCATCATAAACAACACGCCGAATTTATCTTCCTTAGTAGGAGTTCGTTGTGATAATGCAGCCGTTGCTTGTTGATAAAAGATTTTCATCAAAGGTTGTAATCTGTGAATGTTATCCGGTGTCAAGCCTACATAAACTGTTGCTGTCTTTCTTTTAAACTCACGGATATCAAAATCACTACGCGCGGTTGTTGCATCAATCAATGGATTTGACCATAGTTCCAAAGAAGAATTTGCGGTTGAAATCACACCCGAACGCTCTTTATCCGCTTTTTGCAAGAAAGCCGCAATATTCATATACGCCACCGGATGAATCTCTTTACCCAAAGTATCAAGCACCACGGCTAAATTATAAACAACATCATCACTTCTTAGAGTTCTAACGATCTCGCCAAAAGACTTAATCTTAGTATCATCAGCAAGCAAATAAAGCATCACCCCAACAATTAACGATCTAGCTTCATTTTGCCAAAACTCTTGCTCTGGCAATAATAAACTAGCTATCTTCTGCACATCATCCACCATCTTACCCATTTCAGGAGAAATAAAATCCAAAGGATTATAGCAATGACTTAGGCCTTCTGGAGAAGCAGGGTTCCACAAATAAGTCTCTTGTTTTAACTTTTCTTTTCTATACCCACTGGTTAGCTCATAATTCTCTAGCTTAATATCATGCACCACTACCGAATCCTGCCAAAAAAGCAAATTTGGTATTACAAATCCCACACCCTTACCAGCACCTGTTGGAGCAAACAACAAACAATGCTGATAGCCATCCGCAATCAGATACCCCCTCTTATCACAGCCAAGTAACATACCATGCTTACTCCTGAGCCCGACTTTTTTAATTGACCTCTCATCCGCCCATTTAGCATCTCCATGAATTTTTTCCTTCTCTCTAAAAGGTCTAAAATCCATTATTGGTGCTCTAAATAAGAAAAGGTTAAAAAACAAAATACCAGTAGGTATAAATGTAGATAAGAAAAGCTTTAAAACAAAGTTACTATCATCCCTTATTTCTAACTTATTCTTATGCTCAATATAAAAATCCCAATAATAAACAAAGTACTTCCAAAGCAATGCTGGCTGCTCACTCACTCTATAATCCGTCAATATGCTAAAAACCGTTTGATAACCATTAATTGTTGCTATAGCACTGACCGTCATTGCATAAAAGGTCAGAAGTACAATTATGGCAAAAATAATAATAAAAATAATGAAATTTTTAGCTCTATAATCCATATCCCTAGGCTAGATCTTTATGTTTATAATAAATCTCAGAGACATATCTTTTCCCCCCGGAAGCTCGCTTCAATTGTATAACGATATCAATTACCCCATGAATATAAGTTCTGATTTCATCCGGTGGCATACCGAGTCCGGCTTGCATCACCATCAATTTCAATTGCTCTAAAGCCATTTGGGGAGTATCAGCGTGTAGAGTAGAAATTGATCCTGGATGACCTGTATTTATTGCCCTAAGAAAACTAAATGCCTCTGCACCGCGTAATTCTCCAACAATAATTCTATCCGGCCTAAGGCGAAGGCAAGCTTCTATTAAGTCCTGGGTTGATATATTAGCTCTACCTTGACCACCTTTAGATGCTAGTAAATGAACTCTATTAGGATGAGACAAATCTATTTCCCTGGCATCTTCTACGGTAATTAATCGCTCCTCCCTTGGAATTGATCTAAGCGCTGCATTGGTAAAAGTTGTTTTTCCTGTCGAAGTACCACCACTAATTATGATGTTTTTTTTCATAACAATAGCATTATCAAGAAACTCTTTCGTCTTCCCTGCCCTTAGAAGCTTAGCTAACACTATCGAATCTTCATCAACAATTTCTTCCGTGGCACAGGTTTCAAAAGCTCCCATCTTATCATAATCTTCCAAAGTCCATTTTAATGGACTTTGCTTTCTGATAGAGAATATAGTGGTTTTTTGCTCACAAGCTGGTGGTATAACTATCTGAACTCTGTAACCAGCTGGTAATGTCGCAGATAGCAAAGGTTGCTCCTCACTAATCTTCTGCTCTGTAGATTGAGCAACAAGTCGAGCTAAAGACAAAAGATGTGCCTGTCCAAACTCTGGCACTAATTCACGCCGAATATCCCCCATCTTTTCAACCCAAGCTTCACCAGGCTGGTTAATAGAAATTTCATTCACCCCTTCTTCACTAAATATCTTCTTTAAAGGGTTTAAATAAGTTTCTAAAGCTGCTATTGTCATTCTAATACCAATAAACCATCTGCAGATGAAGTTGGTGGGAACACTAGATCTTTATTAACAAAAACATTAATCCTTGTCCCTTGTGGCACAGTTATTGTTGGTGTAATATTAAGTAATCCAGATAATATAGTGTCAGCGGTATCACCAATTGTCTGAATAATTTCATCAGCAGCAAAATCTGTTGCTGACCCAGAAGTTGTACTATCTCCATCCTCTTCTTCTGTAACCGAGATTTCCGAGTCTCCTGTAGCTCCCTCTAACGCTATAGCTGTACCAATCGTAATTAAACTTAGTAATATTGAATTATTAAATAATTCTAAATATTTATTATCCACATTTCCTGCAACTCCAGCTCTACCAAACTGATCTGTAGATGGCGAATCAATCGCAATATCAACTTTATCTGGCCTAATTAAACGCGCCCATGTAATCAAAACCCTAGTTTGTCCCGAGGATACGGATCCTGAATACGAACCTATTAGCCTTGATCCCTTAGGTATTAAAATACTACGTCCAGACTCAGCAAAAACATCCTGAGATACCACCCCCCTGACACCGCCAGCAAAATCAGTGTTGATAGCTGTTTCAAGTACAGCCTCAATAATCTTACCTTGGATTACAGTTCTATCTGTGTTAAACACTTTTGTTGCCTCCACCGAAGAAAAGCTGGACGGTGCTATGATATATTCTCCATTGGATGAGCTTTCTGTAGCACCACCTGAATTTAAGAGCATCATACTAACAGCTTTTTCACCTTTACCTGATTGGGGAGAAGAAGTGGTTGAGTCAGCAAAATCAGGAGCTTTAGCCTTATCCTTCCTCTCAGAAGACTTAACGCCTGGCACTATATTAGTGTGACCCCCCATATTATCCTGATCAATACTTAATTTAGGCGCTTTAAATTCTGGAATAATAGCTTCTGTTTTAGGTAAATCGATTTTGATAGCATCCATGGGTGGCAATGTAGGAATTTCAATATCTGGGACTTCTATAACATTATTAGTTTCATTTATATCAAGGTCCAAAGCTTCTACTATAGGTGCCAGAGATTCGTGTGGAGCACTAGCTACAGAAACCTTTATCTCCTTACCATCGCTATCCTTTTTTGCTTCTTGCACAGGTGCATCAACACTCTCATTAGAATTAGAGAAGAAGAAATATCCAAAACCTATTATTGCTACTACAGCAACTAATATAATAGCTATTTTATTTCCTTTTGCAGAACCAACTTCCGTAGCTGAATCATCTATACTGGTAGTATAATCTTCATCACCAAAATTTGTATCATCTGTGTTATTCAAATCTTTAGACACCTAGTAAGTTACCCCTATTATATTATCATTGAATATACAAATCACCTCTTTGTTATTACGAAGTGAATATTGCCATGCAGTATTATTTACCACAATTTGATTGTTGATAATCTTAAAATCAACTAATGTCTCAGAGCCATTCTGATCAACATAAAATATATCAGGCAAGATATTGGAGTTAAATGAGAAATAAGTACTAATACCATCATCATACACCATGAATGGCTTGATAGTACTATTATTATCACCTGCCATACTGTACCTATAATTCCTTGGTGGACCCTCAGATGCCAAAGCCATATCATCATCAATTGACCGAGCAGGCTCTACAACAAGGGCTGCCTCCATATGCACTGGTGGTGCATCTACAACAAGATTAGGCACACTCATAACAGGATCAGGCAAAAAAGAAGCTATAGGCTCTGACTCCTCTTTGCTAAACCGCTTTTTATCAATCACCTTAATAGGCTTCCTAATTTTTACAGAATTCATGTAATCATATACTGTATCAGGGTAAAAGAATTTTACCACAAAAGCCAACTTCGGATTAACAAAGCCTGACTCTTCCACGCTTGAGTGTATTTCAAAATGATATTGACGCTTATCCGTGATAATAGTCATATTGGTAGATACACCTTTCTGATACGGCTTGATAAACAGCCTCTGGCCCACTTTTTTTATATTCCAAGAATACCTATCCCCTAAAGTAATAATATTCACCCTCTCATCTTCAGGAAACTCAATATATGACTGAAAATTATAGTTAAACGTTAAGTAAAAAATCTCATTAGGACTATATATTAAAGTTTTAATACGCGAATCTGTTGATATCGGAACATAACCATGTGAGGGATATGTCGCCAATAAAAAACTTATGCATAGAACAAATCTACTGATTATTAAATTCATCATTAATTTTATAAAAAATTACTTGAAAGCCCAAAGGATTAACTAGGCGCTCTTCAAACTCAAGATTTAAATTCTCAAATTTATATTTCATAATGATAACTTTATGCTCCTCCTTAATCAATCGGTTTTTTTCCACGTGCTGTAAGAGCAATCTAACCTGCTTAGTAGTAACCGATTTCAACCTATCAGCTTTACTCGTTATATCTATTACTGATTTAATCTTGGCTGCAACCGAAGTCTTTCTACCAAATCTATTAATGGGGCTATTTTCATTCCTTTTATTAGCCTGCCTGTAAAAATCTTTAAATACCAACCCGGACGAGAGCACTCTAACAACGGTAAAGTAATCATACAAATAATCACGATAATCATAATTTTCTCGCGCCCTCACATACTTATATATAAAAAAGTTATGTATAGTGTCTTTGGATGTATATTCTGATTTTGTCTTTTGATCTACCACAGTCGGAATACCAGACTTTTCTTCAATTTCTACTACAAATGGATCTACCGTTTTCTTTTGACTTATAATATTGATATAAACCACTCCCATAAACATCACAAAAACTGCAGCTAACAAGACAAGCATCAAAAAATTCCTCTGATAAATTGCTATACTATAACGATCTGTATACCAATTATGGGAAGTCAACTTATTCTTTGCTTTACTCTTCTTTTTTTGTACCATTATGTCGAAACTTGAATAAGAACATTACTCCCACTCATGATATATAGAAGTTTATTTTGTGCAATGCTATTTTATACTAAAAGATAGTTTATTTAAATAAAAAGCCTCTAACTTGGAATCCAATTCCTGCAAATATAATTTATTTTGAAATACTAATTGGGGCAAGAAGTCACCATGACTATACCTTACTCCCATACTACTAACACCGCGCCCTACTTCACCCTGACTAAACTCCCCGCTAATTACACAATTATCCTGCACTAGATCCGAGATATTTGCTAGCGGCAGAACCCCCGACTTCCCTACAGACTCACCAAACAGCAAGCTCTGATAGTAATATTCAGCATTTTTTTTACTATCGATCAATATTAACAACTGGCTAAAATCATCATGTAAATATTTTAAATAATACACCTGAAATAATGTCAGCGGAATGACATTTAATTTTAAAGCGACTTTCAAACCAAGGGCTAATGCCACACCGATCCTGATACCAGTATAACTACCAGGTCCAGTTATAACAAAAACAGTACCTACATCCGTTAACTTTATTTTATGAGCTTGCAAAAAACCCTGAATCAAGGGTATTAAATTTTGTGAATGAGAATTGTAGCTATCCGAGGCATAACTTACGCAAACACCTTCATGCTCTGCGTAGATCATAGGGTATGGGGTTGTTGTATTGACTAAAATGCTGGTCATATTTAAATCTCAATCTTGTATACACTCATAGCCACCGGGAAAAAGATAGACAAAATATTTATTGAAACTCGCTTACACTCGAACACCGAGACAATAAAAACAAGCTAACATCCTCTGGGCGCGTCAGGTGAGACCCAAAGCTCGAAGACTGGTGCCCAGAGACGGATTCGAACCGCCGACACAAGGATTTTCAGTCCTTTGCTCTACCAACTGAGCTACCTGGGCAACATAGCTATATAATTATAGCAGCGCTTAGCTATAGAAATAAACAAGCCAAAGTCAATATAATTTTTACAAAAGCTTTTTAGTTATCACGGATACAAAATCAAGTCTCTGCAGGGAAGAAAAAGGCTTTACAACAAATCTGCCTTCTAACTTCACAACAATCCCAACCGGAATATCAGGATAAAAAACATCACCATCCCCAGAGGTATAAATAACCTCCCCCTCCTTGAGTGAATGATTTTTTTTCAAATACTCCAGATATGGCAAATTATTATAATCACCATACATAATGGCTCTTTCTCTAGAATCACTACTATAAACCGATATCCTAGAATTAGGATCATTATACAAGACTACATAAGCATTATCATTAAACACTTGATATATCCTGCCCACCAAACCTTTACCAGAGATAATCGCCTGATTCTCCTTAACCTTAGCATCACTGCCTATATTTAGTATAGCTAATGAATTATACGAGAAAGCAGAGTTAAGAAAAATTCTTGCCGAAATATAATCATACTCAGCTTTATTAAAATTGAGCAACTCTTTTAACGCAACATTCTCTCCTGCATCCTTTTCAAGATAAACCAAATACTTGCGCAAAGTCGCATTTTCTAATAGCAAACGATCATTCAACTTACCAACATGGTACAGATTTTTTATCTTCTTAAGCATAGTGCTAGAGAAGTAAAAAGGAGAATCCAATATAATTGTAGCTGGGTTTAGAACTTTTAAAGACGATAATTTCAAAGCATAGTCTAAACTACTACTAGAACGCGCTGTGAAAAATAGTAATAATGATAGAAGCAAGAACAACTCCGCCTTATAATAAAAAGTGGTAGAAGAAAATCGTCCACTAGCCGAATCCAACTTTACAAAACGATGCTTATGCATGAGTGAAAATATAAAAGATATGACCTATATCAAACATCCAATATAATCAGTCCTGCCTAAATAGAACATGCTTATATTTGCCATGATTTTCTAAAACCTTCCCAGTTCCATTCACAACGCAAGACAGTGCATTCTCAGCAACAAAGACCGGAAGTCCTGTAGAATTTTTAAGAACACAAGAGAGATTTTTTAACAAAGCACCACCTCCCGTCAGAACAATACCTTGGTCAACAATATCAGAAGATAATTCTGGAGGTGTGGACTCTAAAGCAGCCTGTGCAGCCTCTACAATCTGAGCTACAGGCTCAACCAACGCCTCAGCAATATCATATTCACTCAACACCATCTCTTTTGGCACTCCATTAATAAGATCACGCCCCTTGATCTCCATCACCTTACCCTTATTATCATCAGGCTTCATTGCAATGCCAATAGTTTTTTTAATCTTCTCAGCCGTCGTTTCACCAATTAACAAATTATGATTTCTACGCACATATGAAATGATAGCCTCATCCATTTTATCACCACCAACACGGATAGATCTAGAGTAAACAATACCACCTAGCGACACCACCGCTATCTCCGTAGTACCTCCACCAATATCAATAACCATCGAACCATTAGGCTCTGTCACCGGGAGCCCAGCACCAATTGCTGCGGCCATCGGCTCTTCAATCAAGTAAACCGGATTACCACCAGCATTTTCTGCCGCCTCTTGAATAGCCCTTCTGTCCACAGGCGTCGAACCTGAAGGTACACAAATAATAACCATCGGACTCCTTATAGTACGATAATTATTAACAGTGCTTATAAAATGCTTGATCATCTCTTCGGTGAATTTAAAGTCAGCAATAACGCCATCCTTCAGCGGACGCCTTGCATCAATTTTTGCTGGCGTCTTACCAAGCATCAATTTAGCCTCATGACCAAAAACCATTTGCCCACTATCATGAATCTTAGCCACAACAGATGGCTCATTCAAAACTATACCCTTGCCTTTAACATAAACCAACGTATTCGCTGTGCCCAAATCTATGGCGATATCATCTGAAGAAAAAAAACGTAAAGCTTTACCAAACATATATAAATTAAGTATTAAAAAGTCCCAGTTAAATCGGGTACGACTAACAGTATTCTTTTGGGAAGTCTAGCAAATTCTAATTATTTAAAAAATCCTCAATATCCTGATCCGTAAGATGAGAATTAGACTCATCATCTCCTGACTTACCACTATTGCTACCCACATTAGCCTTGCCCTGATGTGACAAAGAAAAACTTGTTGTAGCTTGATCCACCTTGCTTGAACCACTTTCTAAGGAGACCTCATCCTCTGGGACTGATGCTGCAACCGGTGATTCAGCAGGAACTGGCTCCAACGCTAGAGTCTTATCCAAGTCTAGATCCAGTGTATCCACAGGGACAACCTCTGGAACTGACGTTATAACCGGAGCTTCAGCAGGAATCGGCTCCGACACAGGAGTATAATCCAATGCTGGATCCACCTCAGCACCTCGATCCTGCACCCCTCTATCATCCGAACCTGAGTCATCACTTGATTCAGCTGTATTTATAGCATATTCACATAATTCAGCAAAATTGACTTTATTTGTCCGAGACAGTTCATGTAACTTTTCCAAGCTTTGCATAACATTACCCGGAACAGAGCCTCCTCGCGCACTAGATAGCCAGGTTGATTGATTTTGGATAGGATGTTTATCACGCTTTGGCTGGCCAACATAAAAATCCACAGGATGATTTTGTGCTCCAAAAGAGCAAGGTATAGACAATTTTTTCATAAAAATCCAACTCCTAAAATTGGTGAATTAACCCCTTTATTTCTGCATCATACGGCCACGATTGCAACCATTATTTTAAAAGACCTCTGCAAATTAGTGATTTTTATTCCCAGGTGCCCAAAAGCGAAATTTGAGAACCCTAGCGAACCTGGGTTCGTAAGATTCCTAAAATGAGGTTTTGGATTTTATGAAATGTTTTTGCACGAATAGCTTTGGCTATTCAAACAGGGCGTTTTATAACAATACATGCCTTTAATCGCAAAGGCTTTGTAATTATATTATGACATAGTCTGTAAGACAGGACCATTGCAAAAAAAGCCCTAATTTGCCGAGGTCTTTTTAATATTTAAAATTGACTAAATCCAGACAAAGATGATAGAAGTCTTGCTGACACCAAGGCACCCTTGATCTTTGCGAGAGAAGATCAACAAAATATTCTAATGCTATAATTAATGAAGGATAGAAATTTTATACATCTACGGACCAAAAGTAGCTACTCACTGGGACAAAGTACATTAAATGTCGGTCAAATTGTTGATTTAGCTGAAAGTAATTTAATGCCAGCTATAGCACTCTCAGATAGCAATAATTTATTTGGCTGCCTAGAATTTGCATTATACGCAAAAAATCACAGTATCCAACCTATTATAGCACTGTCCTTGGACATACTTATTCCAAATTCAACTACAAAGCATGATCAAATATTACTAATTTGCCAGAATGAGCAAGGATTTAAGAATCTACTACAACTAACTAGCCTGTACTACACACGCTCTGAGCAGTCTTGCATCACCCTTGAGGACCTTGCGGAACGTTCAGATGGCTTAATATGCCTAACCTCTGCTAAAGACAGCTTTATTTACCAATTATTATCCGACGGGATCAGAGCAGATGCGCAAGATCTTATCAAGAGCTACCATACTATTTTTCATGATAGATTATATTTAGAAATTCAGCGCTATGGCGAAAGAAATGAGATAGCCGTTGAAAATACATTGCTCGAGATAGCCATTGAGACAAATATTCCTATTGTAGCCACAAACAACGTAAACTTTGCACACAAGATGCATTACCAAGCCTATGACATTTTAGGCTGCATTGTAAACAACCAATATGAATCTGATGAGAGGCGAGTAAAACCTTCAAAATCTGCATATTTCAAATCAAAGGTAGAGATGTGCAGATTGTTTGCAGACCTCCCCGAAGCTATTGAAAACACATTACTAATAGCAAAACGATGCTCTTTCTTTCCCGAGGAAAAAGATCCTATGTTACCACACTCTGAATGCGGTGAAGGACGAAGTGAGGAAGATGAGCTAAGAGAGCAGTCTTATAACGGCTTAAAGTTTAGACTTTCAACTGATGAATATAAAAATCGCAGCACTGAAGATTTAGAGATACATTACAAACGACTTGATTACGAACTAAGCGTTATTAATAAAATGGGCTTCCCTGGATATTTCTTAATTGTTGCTGATTTTATCAAATGGTGCAAAGAAAATAACGTTCCTGTCGGACCCGGACGAGGCTCGGGCGCTGGATCAATTGTAGCTTGGTCACTTAGCATAACTGGTCTGGACCCACTCAAATTTGGCTTGCTATTTGAGAGGTTTCTAAATCCCGAACGTGTGTCAATGCCGGATTTTGATATTGATTTTTGCCAAGAAAAGCGAGATCGAGTCATTAGCTACGTATGCGAGAAATACGGGCGCGAAAAAGTTGCTAGCATCATCACCTTCGGAAAGCTGCAGGCAAAAGCTGTACTAAAAGATGTAGGCAGAGTGCTTCAGATGCCCTATAAGCGTGTGGATGATATCTGCAAAATGATCCCTTTTAACCCTGTAAACCCCGTCACACTTGGGCAAGCCGTCTCAATGGACAAAGATTTGAGGCAAGCTAGAGAACAGGACCCAGACATTAAGCAATTAATAGATATCGCATTACAATTAGAAGGATTAAACCGGCATGTATCTACTCATGCAGCAGGAATTGTGATTGGAGAGACTAATTTAACAGATGTAATCCCGCTATATCGAGATCCTAGATCAGAAATGCCGGTAGTACAATATTCTATGAAATATACCGAAAAAGCTGGTTTGGTTAAATTTGACTTTTTAGGATTAAAAACATTAACCACTATCGACAAAACCTTAGAGATCCTCAAATCTCAATCCATTAATATTGATATTGATAACCTTGATCTGTGTGACAAAAAAACATTCGAGTTATTAAGTAGTGGTAATGCGGTTGGTATATTTCAACTGGAAAGTGCTGGTATGCGCGACTGTTTAAAAAAGATGAGACCAGATTCGCTCGAAGATATTATAGCCCTAATATCTCTATACCGCCCGGGTCCTATGGATAATATTCCTAGCTACATTGCTAGAAAACATGGCCTAGAGCCTGTAGAATACCCACACCCACTGCTTGAAGAGTGCCTGAGAGAAACCTTTGGCGTTATTATTTATCAAGAACAAGTGATGCAAATAGTGCAAATTCTAGCCGGCTACTCCCTTGGAGATGCTGACCTGCTACGAAGAGCAATGGGAAAAAAAATCAAGGCCGAAATGGATGCCCAAAGAAATATCTTTATCAAAGGCGCAAAAGCAAATGATATCCCGGAAAATCAAGCTTCGGAAATATTTGATTTAGTAGCAAAATTTGCTGGCTACGGATTTAACAAATCTCATGCCGCGGCCTATGCCATGATCGGATATCAGACCGCCTATTTTAAAGCACATTATCCAGAAGAATTCATGATTGCCACTTTGAACATGGATATTCACGATACTGATAAACTTAATTACTTTGTCCAAGAAATAAAACGGATGAAGATTAAGATCTTACCTCCATCAATAAACAACTCATCCCCTTTGTTTAAACTTAGCACTAGGGAAGATACAAAAGTTATAGAATACGCATTATCAGCAATAAAATCAGTTGGTCTTAAAGCTATGGAAGAATTTGTCTTAGTTAGAAAGCAAGCTGGACAATTTAAAGACATATATGACTTCCTTGAAAAAACAGCCCATATAATTAATAAGAAGAGCTTAGAGAACTTAGTCAACTCCGGCAGCTTAGATGAAATATCTCCTAAGCGAAAATTACTTTCTTACAACATAGACTTGCTCCTAAAATGTGCTATTGGTTACAAAAGCGACAATGAAAACAACCAAGCATCTTTATTTGCAACAGGCAATAATAGAAACTCTCTTCAGCCATCCTTAAAACCAGTCCCAGAATCACAGCAACCTGACTTACTCGATCTAGAGTTTTTAGGGCTTGGCTTCTATCTAACATCCCACCCGTTAGAAATTTACGAATATCTATACGAGCATACAGGAATAATAAAATCTTATGATGCTAATACAGATTTTGATATAGGAGATCACCGCATTAGTTTGATAGGAGTGGTAATTAATTACAAACAAAGATCGGGCAAAAATGGCAGATTTGTTACTATGACTTTATCTGACTCATCGGGAATATTCGAAGTCTCTATATTTGATGGAGATATCATTGAGAACGCTCGAGACTTATTTATAAATGGATCTAAAATTTTTATTAGCGCCACCCTTTTCAAAGATGATTCTGGTTATAGAATATCAGTAAGGCACCTGGAATTACTTGAGCAATATCTCAAAAACTTGCAAATAGAATTACAAATCACACTGGATAAAGATTTTGATCTAAGCAAATGCAAAACAATTTTATGCAAAAAATCCGATATCCTTGCTAACCTCAACTTCAAAACCACCTATAAAGGCAAAGTCCTACTGCTTTCGTCTGATCAAAAACATCCAATTTCTGTAGACAGACTAAGTAAAAACATGAGCAATATTCGTGTAAAAATTGGTAATAGTAAGAAACTAGGCTTTTAATCACATTTTCTTTACTAAACTACTTGATAAATAAAAAAACTATTATAACCCTAGGGCCTACACTTAATAACAACTTATTTTTGGATATAGCTATGAGTAAAGCACAATTGATAAAAAAGATCTCAGTACAAACTGGGGAAAGCCAACAAAAAGTAAACGAGTTCCTAAAATCTTTTGTTGAAAATGTACAAGGTATCGTTTCTGAAGGCGAGCAAGTAACATTGATTGGTTTTGGAACCTTCTACAAAGCTTATAGAAAAGCTACCGAAGGACGCAATCCTCAAACTGGTGAAAAAATTCAAATTAAGGCAGCTAACTTGCCTAAATTTAGAGCTGGTAAAAAATTCAAAGAAGCTATGGGTAACTAATTAGTTACAAGCACACTTTGTTTTTACTAAATGACAAAAGCAGGCTTTAAGCCTGCTTTTTTTATGCCCGCTTTCTGCCAAATTCCAATTTTTAAATGATATTTAATGGGCCTGCCTTAAGTTAAAGTTGTAAAGATTTCTATTCTTAAGATTTTAAACTTTTTTGGTAGGATTTTTTTGAATAGGCAAAGTTATTCAAAATAAATTATATAAAAACAATAAATATTTTAAGAAGAAAAAAATTTGTGATTTTGATTTGGGACAGGCCCTTAATCACAGTATCTTTGAAGACTAACTACAAGATAAAAAGCAACGTGTATAGATTTATACGAATGTCCTCCTATCTTGTAGTTAGAGCCAAAAATACAATGACTAAATATTGTTTTAAAGATGGGACTTGGTATTACTTACACCAATTATGCTTTTTATCACCTTGTGTGATAGCTAGCTTTTCTTGAATCAGCCTATCTGTTAAAGATACCCCATCAAGCAAGACATCTCCTTTCAATTTTCCTGATTTGGATTTTTGTATATTAACCAAATCAATCCTCTGCGAAGCCTTTGCCAAAGTTGAGACCAGTGCCTTAGCCTGCTTAGCTTTGACTTTTTCACATTTATCTTTGGATCTGATACTGCCTGTTTCCAGCCCTAACAATTCAAACTTAAGCTTGCTACCAAGCAAAGGGTGAACATCCAAGACATTAAAAACAAAACTATTGCCATCATAATTGCTGACATATTGCGCACATGATAATTTATCAATATCATGCTTACATTCAGTTGGTTTAAGAGCGAGTGCGTTACTACTAAGAGTAACAAAAGTTGCGAAAGTGGCTAGTGAAATATGTACTACATTTTTCATGAGATAGCTTATAAAACAGATACAAGATAAGTCAACTAATTTATCACATCTTTGCAAAAGTCTGACAGGCCAATGGGATAATTGCAGTTGGTTTTAAATCTAATTATAATTTAATATTGGGCAGATCTGCCCTTAATATAGAGTTGTAGAGCAGGTTGTATTAATAAAGCGATAATAATTAGTTAAAGAGAAATTGTTGAGGGTGAATTTGACATTTTTTAGGTAATATTTTAAGCTCTCTGAAGTAAATTAATTAAAGAAGATATATTATGAGAGATTCAGTGCAAAGAATATATACAAGAGCAGAATTAAAACCAGCCAACCATGGTGCCGCGGCTGAAGACTCATCAGCAACACAAACTGAACACCGCCCACCCATACAGCAAGTAAAAATCACCCGTGAGGCATTCATCAAACAAATCGAAGGCTTTAAAACATCAAAACCAAAATTCCATAAACAGCTACTTCAAGT
>JABJNB010000085.1 GCA_018659145.1 Rickettsiales bacterium | reverse complement strand
GTTAGCTTCTCAAAATCAGAAACCTTATAATATCCCCGAGCAATGCCACCTTGATTCGTAACCACAAAAATCATGTATCCTGATTCCTGAGCTCTCAAACAAACTTCGAATATCTCTTCTATAAAAATAAAGTCTTCTATTTTATGAACATAGCCATGATCAATATTGATAACTCCATCTCTATCTAAAAATAAGGCTTTATTCATTTATTAAATTCTTCACCAAACATTTTTTCCTCAACCAAAGCACAAATTATATGCCCAGACATAATATGGCCTTCTTGAATCTTAGGAGTTTCGCTTGAAGGAATGTTAAGTTGAATATCAACAATACTACCTATATCTCTACCATCCTGCCCTAAAAACCCTATAGTGACTATACCTTTCTTTTTTGCTGCTTCAGCTGCAAGCAAAACATTCTTACTACGTCCAGAAGCAGAAATACATATCAATATATCCCCCCCTCTACCAAGACCTTCAACCTGACGCGAGAATACATAATCATAACCATAATCATTACCCGTAGCCGTAAGAGCTGAGCTATCCACAGTTAATGCTATTGCATTTAATGCCGGCCTATCAAAATTCAAACGAACCACAAGCTCAGCAGCCAAATGCTGACTATCTGCTGCAGAGCCACCATTACCACAAAACATAACCTTGCCACCACCACTCAAGCACTTAACCATTCGCTTAACAATCTCCTGAACTATATTCAAAAAATGATCATCACCTGTTATTCTGGTAATCAAATCGGAAGTTTTTTTATATTCTGCTATTATATAATCTTGCATCTTTCTAGGCCTATTTTTGCGTTAGTCTCTGTGTAAACTAATTATTAATAATACAAATATATTAATCGATCTTTTCAATATTTAATTTTGGAAAAATATCCAATTTTGTTTTACGCGAAATATTAAATATTGAAATATCATGCTCCTTAAGCCATGCTTTACACATCTGATAACTATCTTCGATTTCCTCTGTTTGAGGGGCCCGCCATTTTTTATTACTTCTGTAATTATCAATGAAGTGATTATTATCTCCTCTCACCGATTTACTATCCCACAAAGCAGCTCCCTTACTATACTCAAATGAATGGTCCACACCATAAAGATAAATCTCTTTTGCCCCCATATAGCAAGCTATCTGCATCGCTACACATACAACCGATGATCCATTCGAAACATACTCCGCTACATCTTCGCTAAAAACAAATGGTAGAGTTCTATGTCGATAAATATATTTGGCATTATCATGGTTTTTAGTTATATTAGAACTAGATATAAACAAATCATTCTCACAATTCTTAGCAATGTCGTGACCAAAATCCCTAATCATATTAGGGTCAATACATACTGTATACGTAGGTCTAAAGCCCGTATCTTTATAACATAAGTGAAATCGATTACAGCTAAATGTAACATAATCTTTAAATTGTTCTAAATCTTCTAGCCTGACACTTGGGCCGTTGCCAATAATAATAACTTTTTTGCCTTTATGTAAATTTTTATAAGATCGCAATTCTGCTTTAGCCCTAGATCGAATCGGAGTCAAAATAACTTTTCGCACGAGATGGTATTTATTGCGCAAACAACTTTTAAGACTCATCCAACACCAACCATTCAATATTATTATGAGACTCAAGATAATCAATCGGCAGCTTTTGAGCTCGGGATCCTAAATCCTCCATTAATCTTTTTTTATTAGCATTGCTAACAATAAACACCAACGCTTTCGCATTATGCATGACCTTAAGCGAAAAAGTTAATCTATGCTTTTTAAGTTTATCAATAAACCGACTATAGCAAATTTCTTCCCCTATCTCATCTAAGGGCACCTCTGGAAAAATGGAGGCAAAATGTCCATCCTCTCCAAATCCTAAAAAGCAAAAATCAAATGCTGGAACCTCTCCATCGCCAAGAGCAAAATGCTTCTTTGTTCGATCCGACATATCTTGAGCTGCGGCCTCAGGTGATAAATCAGTTTTAAAATCAAAGATATTCCTTGTAGTTAATTTATCTAAAAAATGCTCCCGGGCCTGCTTACAATTATTATCATCTGAACTTTGATCAACATAACGCTCATCCGAAAAGAAAATATTCACCTGCGCCCAATCGATCAATTCAAGATCCTCGGCTACCAGCAAGTAATTATAAAATCTAATTGGTGTGTTACCACCTGAGAGCATTAAATTAAACTCTCCTCTTGCTTCAATTGCTAAATTATAAGTAGTTAGAATACTTTGCCACAAATGAGCAAATATACTATATTCATTAGCAAAATAACTTCTTTTATAGTTTGCCAAGGCCATCTAATAAATTATTTATTGTATTTTGATGCACATATTCATTGGCCTCAAAAGCATTATTGGCATTATGCGACCCAAAAATAGTATTGTTAAATTTTAATAAACCAGAACTCTGGCAAATTGGCTCATCTTCAAATACATCTAAAGCTACGCCCCCTATTGATTCCTGCTCTAAAGCAGCAATTAAATCAACCTCCTTAATCAAAGGTCCTCTTGCCACATTAACTATTTTAACATCGTTTTTCATTAATGAAATCGCCTTACTATCAATCAAGTGGTGATTATCAGCTGTTAGATTACATGCTAAACAAATAACATCAGATTGCTTAAAAACCTCTTCTGTCTTGACAAAACTAGCACCTTGCATGGCATCCCCTTGCTTAACATCAAAGTAGACAACATCCATACCAAAAGCCTTTGCTCTCTCCGCTATAGCTCTACCAATTGCACCGAATCCTATCATGCCTAATGTTTTGCCTCGCAAAACAAACCCCGTTGGTTTTGGCCATGCCCCACTTCGAACCTGTCGGTCAATTAAGCTAATACTACGATACAAGTCAATTATATATCCCAAAGCTACATCAGCCACAGCATCACTAAATGCCGCCGGTGAGTTACAAACTTTAATCCCCAACTCTTTCGCTGCAGACAGGTCTATAGAGTCAATACCCGTACCCCATTTAGAAATAACCTTAAGCCTTGGAACAGCCTTCTCAAGAAAGTGTCGCGTAATATGATCATCACCAGCAAGCATAGCATCAATATTCCCAGCATATCCTAATAATTCCGCCTCAGAAAGAAATTGTCCTACCTTAGGAAATATTGGCTCTAAATCATGTGATTCTAAAATAGCTTGAAAACGCTCCCTTTCTTTGAGCATCATAATATTTGATACAAGAATCCGTTGTTTCATTATAAAGTCTCCAATAATGCTTTTGCAATGTCCAGATCATGCTGAGTTTTAATCACATGTCCAGAAATTTTATCCACCTCATAAAAACCTATTTTGCCAGAATATGTAGCACATTCTCCAGCTTCATAGGCCCGGATATAATCATCTGATTTCCAGCCAGTAATACTCCATGTTACTCTTTGGATCGGCGATAAGTCTTGAGAATTAGTTTTTTTATTAAAAGTAAAATTAACCGGCTTATCTAAATAAACACATTCAATTTGATCTGCAATATATGACAGTAATACATTGTTATCCGATTCTACAAAAAAATTCGTAAAGCTTTTAATTTCATTTATGGTGAGAAGCGGGGCTATAGAATGAACCTGCACTATGTGAGTAGACTCATGGCTCTGCAAAAACTCATATATAAATTGCTCACTAGTTGCGTTATTATCACCTAACTTCTCTGGCCTTTTATGAAAAAAAATGTTTTTATTATCGGCAAATTTGGAAAATTCTTCATTCTCAGAATTAATCCACACTTCATCAAAGCACTCAGCTGCTAAACACTTGTTAATAACATATTCAATTAATGTGATTCCGGGCAAAATTTCACATAAATTCTTCTTTTTTAACCTCTGGCTACCCATTCGGGCCGGTATCATAGCAATAGTCTTTGTCATATCAAATCTTTTAAAATATTAGCTAATTTCTCACTATCATTTGGATGATAAGCAAATGACTTTAAATTCTCTTTTGAGTCTATATAAGATTTTGGAAAAATCTTCTGACCATTAAAATCTCCGTATACAAAACCCATTTCATTAAGCATAACATACCCGGCTATATCATCCCAATATTTTGCTTCATAATTAATATTAGCTCTAATCCTTCCAGCCGCCACATAAGCAAGTTGTAATGCTTGGGAGCCAAGCATCCTAATCCTCGCCTCTTCCCCAAGTGCAGATAATATCTTAGGATTCTTACGTGCAGCCAACTCTATAAACCCACTGCTGATCGCTATAGATTTACTAAATTCATGCTTTATATTTGCAAGAGCCTTCTTACCATTAACGAACATGCCTAGGTTCTTAATTCCAACAAATATTTCATCATTTTTTATGTCATAAGTAATGCCAATAACCGGTATATTATCCTTAATATAAGCAATGGATATAGCATAAAATGGAATTTCTGATATAGCGTTAAAAGTACCATCGAGAGGATCAATAATAACTGCATTCCCTTTTATATCCTGATACTCGGATACATTCTCTTCACTATAAATCTCGGTCCCCGGCAATATTTTAGCAATATTAATAATAAGGCGATTTTGCAATTCTAAATCAAGCTTGGAAACATAATCATGCCTAGATTTACTTTCTATCTCACCCAAGCAATTTACTTGATCAATACCAATAACTGATGCTTTAACAGCCTCTTGCAATTTTACAGCGATTAAATCCATTAACTATATTACCTTAAAACTCTTCTCATACACCTTACTCACCAACCTAATAGTTTTCCCACTTAATATCTTAATACATTCTGTGATACCTCCTGTTGCAATTAAGGAGCCTTTTCTAAGGGCAATATTTTGCAACTGAGCAATCCTAATAAAGTCAATTAGAGTCCCTTCAATACCACCTATAATATTGCCATATAAGCCTTGAGACAATAAGACATCTTCCTGATAAATTGCGAACTTATCTCCAAGGTTAAAAATATTTGATTTATACGAAAGTAATTCACCGCAAATTAAATACCCTGCTGCACAATTTTCAGCAACGAGCCCATTAACACCGACTGCCTCAAGATTTGCAATATAGTTAGTAGGAAATTCTAAACCAATAGTATAAGACGATATTAGTTCAGATATCTTCTGGCTACCCACCTTTTCACTCAATGAAATATCTCTAGATAATTCAATTATTATTTCTAGTTCAGCAGATAATTCTTCATCACCGGATTTTAGATCTATTACTTGATGTTGTTTTTGAATCTGATGACAATGTTTATTAGCAATTTTACCAAAGTAGCTATCTGTTACATTAAATTTCTTCTGAGTTGCTAAATTAGTACCACCTAATTTAAAGTTTTGATAATCATAATCTGACTTCTTCAGAATATAAGCCTGAATTTTATATGCTTCCTCCAGATTATTTGGATAGAAATCCTTTGCTACAATTTGCGTGTTTTTACCTAGGTATAAGTGATTGTAAAAATCTACCTTCTCTTCAAATGATCTTGTAGCCAGCTCTTGCATTTACGAAACTGAATATTCAGCCTTACCGACAATTAAATCAACCACACAAGTAATCCACATCATATGAATAGATTCAATCACGTTATATGCTTTTGAATCAACCCAAAAGTTCAAATCACCTAGCTGCCTTGAGGCGTTATCTGCCGAGCATCCTGTGAATGTAATTATTTTAAGACCTTTTGATTTAGCAAATTCCGCAGCTTTTACAATATTTGGCGAATTTCCACTACAGCTTACCAAAACCACTAAATCACCTTCTAAAGCGTAAAAATCAAGCGCCTTAGCATGCGAGTTCTCATAACCAAAATCATTCGCAAAACAAGTAAGCAATCCAGCTTCATTAAAAGTAATTGACCTAACTCCTGCTTGCTTAGTAAAATCCACAGCGCAATGGCTTGACGTTGCTGCGCTCGCCCCATTACCAATAAAGATAATCTTTTTGTTATTAGCCTTCACTTCTAAGGCCATTTCCTTAAAAGTAATTAGGTCTGGGTATATTTCTTTCTCGAAAGCTAATTTTTTATATCTATCAAAATAATCATCTAGCCAATCTGTATTATAATCGTCCATATTATTTATATTGTATCTTTTTCCATCGCCTGCAAATCTTCATGAAGCACATCATTTACCTTAGTCTCATTTTCATAAATACGATCAATTAATCGCATAACATTCAATGAATCCAGAGAGGAGCCAGAAGATATCGGCAAATCATTGATAACAGCATCAAAGAAACTATCAACTTCATTTTGCCAAGAATTATCAATTTCATACTCTATCCTCTCTTCATCATCCCATGATGCAGCTGGAGCAGTTGATCTATTCCTTGCAATCGTTAACTCTTCTTTTCCATAAGTATTAGAAGAAGTCTTCAAGCCATTTAATACCATATAACCCTTCTCAAGGAATACTTCTAGAGAAAATAAGTGACGCCATTGTGTCATGGTAGAATGAAGCGAAGCTACAATACCATCCTCATTATTTCTCATAATTGCAAATACATTATCCTCAATTCCATCTAACTTCCAATATAGGTTTGACACAAAAGCATGTACATCATCAAAGTTTTTGCCAAAATGTAGAAATAAATCCAACATATGAATTCCTTGATCAAGCAATATACCGCCGCCAGATAGCTCCTTGTCAGAGCGCCAACAATTATAAAAATCTTTATCTACACTCTTGCCGTATCTCCCTCTCATCCAAAGGACTTTGCCCAAGGTTCCACTATCAATTTCTTGCTTCATTCTAATCACAGCCCCATGTTGCCTATGATTAAATCCATACATTAATTTTTTCCCAGATTTTTTCTCAGCCGCAATAATCTCTTCGACCTCGCTTGCATTAAATGCCGGCGGCTTCTCACAGAATACATGCTTGCCTGCTTCTAGAGCTCTTATCGCATATTCTTTATTCAAATAATTGGCCAAACATAAAAACACCGCCTCAATTTCAGAGTCATCCAATATCTCTGCATAACTTTTAGCTACAGGATACTGACTTTTTAAATCGGCTACATTTGGATCAAATACATTTTTTATTTTAGCTAATGCAACTTTTTCTATAGCAGAGGCACGTATTTGCCCCATTTTTCCGAAGCCGATTATTGATACAGTAATCATATAATAAAATTATTATTTAGTTGTTTTGACATTAAAGAGAAATGCTTTTTCTTAATTACTTCGTTGCACCATAGTTATAACTAGGGTTGACTAAGATCCATAATTTTCTTTTATAAACACAACTCTCATATTTGCCCTATATATTGTTTAATAATTTTATTAAACAATTGTTTATTCCGTTCCATGCCCAATAAACTATTAATCTCTTTTTTAATTTTCTCTTTAGAAAAAGACTGTGACCTCTCTAAAGACTCTACAAGACTCTGCTGGATTGATCCATCTCTGTAATAAGCACATTGCTGATGATCTTCATAATGAACAGAGTTCTTTTCTTGTATATAATCACTATAATGATCTATTTGAATGGAATTACTATGATTTAAAAATCTTTTAAAGAGGTATGCCAACCTGATATTACTGGAACTCCTAAATCTAGCGCCTCAATCACAGGACCCCCCATTCCCTCACCTCTTGAGGTTGTAATATAATAGTCTGATGATTGTAAAATATTAATAATTTCGGATTTTCTTAAATGCTCAGTAGAAACATATATACTGCAACGCACTGGTTCAGGAAGCTTGATACTTTTGATATAATGCTGAATGTCCTGAATAATTATATTACTTTTATAAAATGCCACCCCAGTATTTGACAGCTTTAAAATTAATGCCTTAGAATTATCGTTATAGAAAGTAATAATGAAATTTTTAATTAACTGATGAAAATTTTTTCTAGCTTGGTACTCACCAATTGACGAGAGGATAAAAGAACTGTTGGCTTGTATTTCAAAAAGTCCCCTCTCCTCTCCATTAATCACATTTAAGAAATTTGTATTAAGAGCATTTACTTCAGAAGAGACTTCCTCGAGTGGCCAAGGAAGCACTTCAATAGGTCTAACTACACCACTATCTATGAAGGCTTGCTTAGCATAGCTTGATGCAGTTAAGACTAAATCATAGCCATTTAATTGCTGAACCCAATTGTTCTTTTCCTTAGTTCTATTACTTGAATTAGCATTACCAGGAATCAAATCCGTTTCCCAGTATGTAAATATAATATTGAAGCAACCACGATACTTTTGTGCGACATTGGGGGCAAGGTAATTAATTGTCACATCTGGCTTCCAGTTACTCGATATTAAATTTTTGGTAATAAAATCATTATACGAATTACTTTCAACTTCATTTAATCCAATAGGTTTAAAATTCTCAAATTTCGTTTGTTCAAAAACATCTGCAAAAACATTAATATGAGCCTTTAATGCCGAAGCATAGCCATTACCTTTTAAAAAAAAGGGTCCTCTAATTAATAATTTCATTATTCGATCCTAAAATTTGAGTAACACCCTTTTTCACATTATTAAATTCAAATAATTCAAAAGCTTTAGACTTTGCTGATTCTGATAACTCAGTATATTTTTCCGTGCCGTAAATTTCATAAGACTCAGAAAATGCAGATACAATATCCTTTGTTTTAAAAGCTGCCCATTTTTGCAAAGCAGAATATGCCGGAAAAGGCATTCCTATTACATTTTCAAGATGGTAATCAAATAGAATTGCATTATCCTGGCTAAGGAAATCTTTAAATGAAGAGAAGGTATGGGCTATTATTGGTGTTTTTTCTTTCATGGCATCAATAATTGGTCCACCCAACCCCTCTCCTTTCGAAGTCGTAACATAAAAACTCGCCTTGCAATGAATGCTCATCAAAGCCGCTTTTGGTATATGCGAGCATATAATATATATATTTGATAAAGTGCCACTGTAGGAAGCAAATTTGGATTCAATATACTTGATCAAATCTTTGCTATCTTTGAACTTTGATACAGATCCTAAAGATACCTTTAATATCAAACATACTTTACTTTCTTTTCCCAAAGCAAGTAAAAAGCTGTGGATCATTTGTTCAAAGTTTTTCCTAGGCTGAAACTCTCCGCATGAGAAATAAACACATTTATGCTGCTCAATAATTTCATTAAGCGAGTATTTTTTAGAGCTAAAAAGACGGTTAAAATTAAATCCATCTATTGATTTAGCAACGCTCTTTTTACCAAAAGCAATTGGCCACTTAGCACCCCTAATCTTTGATGCTATCCCCCATTTCTTACAAGCTTCAAAAGCTAACCTAAGCAACAAATGCTCCTTAGGGTTAAAAATACGCTCAGAACTGGATTCATCTGATAGCTGAGATCTTTCATTATCGTCAAAAGTCATTGGCCACCTAATAACCCTTAGATTTGATGTCACGCCAGATTTCTTATAAACCTCAAGAGCAAAATTAGAGGATGACCACACTTCATTGTACTTGTTCATCAAGTCAGTCCATGACTGTCCCCTACCTAGGTCATATGTATTAATTAGATCCGTTTCCCAGAATGTATATAATACATTCTTAAGATGCGGAATAAGCTCTACTTCCGCAGGAGTTCCTATATTAATAACTATGTCAAAATGAGATATGTCATCACTATCATAGTATTTATCCTGAAGATTTCCGTGTTTTAGAAAATAATTTTTTAAATTCCCAACTATTATATCATCCCTCCTATGGAACTGATATCTAACGTTAGGTGTAATTGCATTAAATAGTCCGAATATATCTCTTGTAAAAGCACAATAGCCCGAAGTCCAACCGGTCCATAATGGACCTCTAATCAATATGTTGAGACTCTCACTCATCTCTCAAATAAATCATCCAGATTAATCCTTTCAAAGACTTCTAACTTACCACCTCTTGTAGCATTTCTAATAACAATGTTATTTTTATCAGCATATTTTTTTGCATTATCAAACGATTGATCAATCATTTGATAATCTGGACAACACCATCCTTCATTTTTATCTCTATAATTTTTAATGAAATGATTATTTTCATTATTTGCAATAACTATCCTACTATCTTTTTTATCAACAGTTTTAGGAATATTCATTGAATGATCAATGCCATATAAATATATCTCTTTGGCTCCACACCATATTGCAGTTTGGATTGCACTATAAACTACCGATGCACCAAAATAAATTCCTGAATTATGATCAGGCGAAAGATTCTTTCCACTTGGGTTAGGCAAAAGTTTAAATTTTATAAGCGACTCATGCTCAATTTCTTTAGTATACATTTCAGGGGCAATAACCCTCGTTTGGGCATTTTGTAAGATACTATTAATATGACTCTTAATCATCAATTTATCTTCTACAAAAGTAAGGTCTGGCCGAAAAGAAGTCTTATCGTAACACATCGAAAACCTATTCATACAAAAGCATATCTCATTTTGTAGCTTTTCTAGATCTGAATATGACACACTTGGGCCATTGCCTATTATAAAAATCCTTTTGGAGTCATAAATATTTTGTAAGCCTTGAATAGATGTATTAGCATTGCTTTTTGCTTGCCCTATTAGATTCTTTTTATAGCCTTGGCCTGACAAGGGCCGATAGAAATAGTAATGATACAAGTGATTAGTTCGCCGAACGCAATATCTTAAAAAGCGGTAACTACAAATAGAAAATCTACTCCGACTTAGTGCAAAGGATTTGAGGTAAAACTTTATATCTTCTAAGTCTCCAATATGGGGGTATACCTCTATTGCTTTCCTTGTATCCAGCCCCCTTATAATAGAGTCCAGCTTATTACTCATAGAGTCTAAAGAATATTTCTGCATAAATTCTGCAGCATAATTCTGATTTTTTTTACTTTTCTTTCTCAGAAATTTTCTTATTTTATCTTTTAGGTCATTAATATCAGAATGTTTTGCATAAATTAACTTCTTACCACAAGTTTCCCTAAGCACAGGGAGGTCATAACATGCGCATTCTGTATTGCATGCTAATGCTTCAACTGGAGGATATCCGAAACCCTCAAATTGCGATGGAAAGATCAATAATTTTGCTTTTTTATATTCAGTAAATTTTTCTATGTCAGATACCCGACTAATAACTTCAATCCTTATTCCAAACATATTAGCGCATTCTAATAATTTGATATAGTCTCTACCATCGGGCAGATCTAGGCCGCAGAGTAACTTTACAGTATAGCCTCTCATTTCTTCCACAAACAGATCCTTTATTACCCCACCCCCTTTGTGAGAGCCATGCGATCTGCGATAAAAGCAAATTATATTTTTTTCTTTCGGGTAATCTGGCAAACTCTGTATAGCTTGATTGTTTATGGATGGATAGCAATAGGAATGCCGCACATCATCTACATCATAATATTCTTTTGCATACTTAACAGCCTCTTCTGTCATCGAAAGAATCATATCACTATGTTTGGCCACAAATTTCCACCCAGCCCATAAAGATTCTCTACGATTTTGTGATGCATATTGATTAAACCAATTTGGTGACTCAAAATTCAACAAAAATAACTTGGATCCAAATTGCTTCTTCTGCCTGAGGGCCAATTTATAAATATTAGAATTATGGTAACCATCCATTCCTGGAACCAAAAAAACAATGTCAAAACACTGGCTTAAATATTTCTGCTTAAAAGATTTAACTAAGTGAATTTTTAAACTCTCGGTTTCCTTATAATTAGAAAAATCATCATAAAAAACCGGCACGTTATTTGTCACAAGCGTCACACGAAAACCAGCTCGCACTAGTGCAAGGGCTATAATAAAAGCATGATATCTCCCGCCAGAATATGCATCTTTGGAGTTATGAGCAAAAATTGCAATAGATTTCTGTTGAGACATCGATAAGTTCATTTAAGCTGCTTCTTTAAATTCTTTTTCATCCTCTTTAACCATAAGCTCAACTAACTGATCAAAAGATAATTTCCTTTTCCACCCTAATACACTCTCTGCTTTGGTTGGATCTCCTATCAAGATCTCCACTTCAGATGGACGGTAAAATTCTGGATTAATAGCAATAATTACTTTGCCTGTTTTAGTACAAATAGCTTTTTCATTAACACCTTCACCTTCCCATTTTAATGTGAAACCCAAAATATTTGCAGCCTGCTCAATAAAATGCCTTACTGTCCAAGTTTCATTAGTTGCTATAACATAATCCTCGGGTTTGTCCTGCTGAAGCATTAGATACATTGCTTCAACATAGTCCCCAGCAAAGCCCCAATCTCTTTTAGCGTCTATATTACCAAGCTCCAACCTTTCTTGTAGGCCATGCTTAATTCTAGCTAAGGCTTTAGTAATTTTTCGTGTCACAAATTCTTCGCCTCTAAGCGGAGACTCATGATTAAATAAAATTCCAGATGATGCATGCAGGTCATATGACTCTCTATAATTTATAGTTATCCAATGCGCATATAATTTTGCTACCCCATAAGGACTTCTTGGATAAAAAGCTGTATTTTCTGTCTGCACTTCGTCTTGAATTTTTCCAAACATTTCAGAGGTGGATGCTTGATAAAACCTTGTCCGTGGTGAAAAATTCTTAATAGCATCAAGAATATATAAAACGCCCATTGCATCAATTTGAGTTGTTAAAATTGGCTGAGCAAATGAAACTCCTACAAAACTTTGTGCCGCTAAATTATAAATCTCATCTGGTTGAATTTCTCTGATAACATTAGTAATATTTGACTGCTCCAATAAATCAAAATCAAGTAAGGTCACTTGATCTTCAATTTCCAAATATTGCAATCTCCAATGATTTTTAGATGAAGTTCTGCGCTCCCCACCATAAACTTTATACCCTTTGCTTAGCAATAATTGCGCCAAATAAGCTCCATCTTGCCCCAATATACCTGTGATTAATGCAGTTTTTGCCATAATGTAAAAATCCTTAAAAAATTAAAAAGTCTGATATTTATATTTTAAATTAATCTCTCCCCATACCAAATCATTCGAAGCTAAAATATTAAATTTTGTTATAATATTACGGTAGATATAACGATGATTATCTTGAACCACAAATACTAACACGTAAATGCCCGGATTCAGATTCAAATCCTCAATATAAACTCGGCATTTTACTTTACCACTCTTAATTGACCGCAATAGATCTCCATTTACAGTATTGATAGTACTCATAAGGCGACCATCCTCTTTACTAAAATTTAACGATACATTTAAATTTTCAACAGATTTTAATAGCTCAAAGTCATATTCTACAATCGCATTACCACCTGTTATGATTTGACCCTCCTCATTATCCCCAACTATCTCCACCTTTACATTCTGAATTTGATTCTCAAAATTATGAATTGGCCCATATATTGATTGTTTAGATCCATTCTTTTTTACCTCATCAACTACATGAAAATTTTTCTCATTCATATATTTGATATATTTCTTTAGAACCTCACCGGCCTCGCCCAATTCTTTAAACTCACCTTTCTCAAGCCATAAAGCACGATCACAAAATTGTGCAATCTGGGATTGGTTATGAGATACCATAAGAAACGTTACACCCTGAGTTTTTAATTCCTGCATTTTCACAAAGCATTTATTTTGGAAGGATACATCACCCACAGCCAATACTTCATCTATAATTAAAACATCTGGCTTCATATGAGTAATTAACGAGAAACCAAGTCTTGAATACATTCCAGAGCTATAGTTTTTCACTGGCGAATCTATAAAATCTCCTAATTCTGAAAATTCTACAACTTGCTCTACCAAATCATCTATTCCACCAACTGGATAATTATGAAGCGCTGCATGGCTTTTAATATTATCACGCCCTGACAAATCTCGATTAAAACCAGCCCCCAAATTAATCAAAGCATCCACCCTACCATTAACACCTACCTCGCCAGAGGTGGTCTTTATCAATCCGTAGATAGCCTTCAAAAGAGTAGATTTACCACTACCATTAGACCCAAGAATTGCAAAAACCTCACCTTTATTCAAAGTAAAGTTAATGTCTTTAAAAGCCCAAAATTCATCTCCTTTTAAATTGTCATCAACTTTATCAAAAAAGAACTCTCGTAATAAGGAAAATAAAAATCGGAATTTATTCTTATCAGGAAATTTTGTATATTTTTTACTTAAATTTTTAACAATTATAGTCTGAGCACTCATGATCTTTCCATTAAATATTTTATAGCAAATTTAAATAGCTTCCATGCGAATAGAAAAAATACACAAAAGCCAATCAGCCATATTATTAGAGCCTCAAAGTTATAAAAGTTACCATGCACGGCTATATACCTAATATTGTTAATAAATACTGCTGCAGGGTTCAAAAAATTAACATAAGACAGCACGCCAGAAGGTGGCATTGGAAAGATAGTGCAGCTTAGAAACATTAAGGGGCGCGAAATCAAACTGATAAATCTTTTTATATCCTCCCGAAAAGGCCCAAATGCTGCCAAAAAAAAACCAATAGAGATACCTGGCACTATAATAAGCACACTCGCAAACACAAAAAACAAAACATGAAGGAAGACAAAGCTTTTATAATAAGCCAATATTGCACACATAATAATAACCCTAAAACCTAGGTTATATAGCAAGCTAAAAACCAAAGCATATAAGATCACCCCATTATTTATTTTTACATGAGCAAATAAATTCTTATATCGGTCAAAAATTGATATTGGCTGAGTTAGCGCCTCTAAGAAACTTTGCCATAGCAACATGCCAAATGCGACATATAAACCATAACTCATTCCCGCATTTGGCACGGAAAAAACTTTTCTTTGATATAATAGTATGAAAAAAACTGCCAATATTAATGGCTCTGAGATATCCCATACAATGGACAGATAAGATTTTTGCCTCGACACTAACAGATCCCGTTTAAACAAAGCTATTCCTGCTTGTAAGTTTCTTTTTTGGATTATTTTGGTTAACAGCATAAACTTAAGTAAGTTTTTTGAATTATGTTTTTACATAAAGACGTCTAAGCAAAAAGAACATAATTATCAATAAAAACAACCCTAATAATGCTACCTTTATCTTATTCCACAAAGATTCATGATCAAAATTAATGCCCAAATTATTATGCTCTTTTAAATCAACAATATAAAACCCTGTAGCTCCACTCTCTGCCAACCTAATATTACTATCTTGATCAAGCAGGTAGAATGACCCTGGAAAATCATACGGGATCACTAAAAAAGCTAGCTGATTTTGCATATGAAATTGAGGCAAACCATCATTAAAACTTATCTGATTGTATGATACATCATTAATTATACAATCATTCTGAGCAAAGCTTTCACTATTTAATATTGATCTCTCTATATCCACGATTTCACAATTACTCACTATCGAAAATGGAGTTTCAAAGCCAAGATCATATAAATCCATATTATAAAAACGATCTTTAATATCCAAATTACTCAACTGATAATTGGTATAAATTCTCGAGACTCCCAAAATTTGCATTTTTTTAATCATATTCGATTGAATAAAACTACCCTTAGCATTACGAGTAATTAACTTTTTAGATGTTGGAGGTATCCAATAATCTTGCCAATGAATCCAGCTAAACCTAGGATTTAAAGCTAGAGTATTATAATCTTCATCCTTCCAAAACTCTCTGAAAATTTCCGTTGTTTTACCCTTAATCCCTGTATCGTAACCTGTTATGGGCACCTCTCCCATGCTCCAAAGGATAGTGCCCAAATCTTTTTGCCAGCAATTAGGGCATTTTGCTTCATTTTTTTGGTCAATTAGAATTGCTCTAGTAGAAAAGCTTTTATGATTATTTACCTGCAAAGAAAGCACATCGTCATCACTATAAAATGGCACTGTCATTTTAGCAAAAATCAATAATGGCGCTATGATACACAAAGGAATACAAATTAATAACCTTCTGGCATAATAGTGATTCTGTATATTGCTCCACAAAATTAACATAAAAATTGGAGTCGCAATTATAGCTAACAAATAATAATTTTGATTAAGCAAGTCTTGGTACCAGGATAGCCTAGAGGAGAAATGAAAAACATTCAAACCTAAGTAAAAATATAAAATTATAACTACATGAAGTAGCACCATAATAGCCAAAACTTTGCTAAGGTTGTTTCGTAAAAAGCCCCAAGATATTGTCTCTTTCTCAAATAATAGAGTATCGCAACCATAGATAAATAAAATAGATCCCAGGAAAGTTAAAATATAGAGCGAACGGATTTGATTAGCGAATAAGTTATAAAAATTAAACAACTGCAAAGGAAGATCTATAAATCCGACAAATAGGAAGACAAAGCTACAAAGAAAGGTAACTGATATTGCCTTCATCACATTGCTTAATTTTTTATAATTTGTAAGCGCAACCACTATTGAGAATATGATTGCCAAATTAGCAAAAATATTATGCTGCGTTTTCCATATCACCGGAAAGCCAAGCAGGCCCAAAAGCTGACTTTCATGCTTTGGATAATAAGCCTGCCTCTTTACATAAACATCCCAATTAAAATGACCTGATCTAGTTAATTCAGACAGGTATTCAATGCTGTAAGAAATCTGAGGAAATGAAATCAAAATTATCAGTGAAGCTGCAACAAAAATTAAGCCTACTACCAATCCAATATCCTTAAATGACCTAACTTCCTTTAAAGCTAGGGCCGTAAAAAAAATAGTTGTAAAAATTATACTGTAACAAAATAATTCAAACATATTGAATAAGAAGGAAAAGGACCCAGCGGCAGTTAAATATAATAAAGCAGCGGGCCAATTTTTCTTGAAGAGATCAACTATTCCTATAAATATCAGTGGCAGTACCATTGTTAGCCCTATATAATTATCCCAATGCAGATAATAAATACTATTAGGCATTAACACATAAAGAAAAGCTCCGGAGATAACCAGCCAAATATTATTAGTAATATTAAGCTTAAATATAAGCACAATATAGAAAATCAACCCAAGTAACAAATACGAAATATTCTTAAGAAGAATTGTATGCCCAGGTTCAAACGAACTAAAGAAAAAATTCAAAGGATTAAAAGGATCGGCCAAAGGATGTCCTAGTAAACTTAAACCCAAGATTCTACTCTCGTCATAAGCTGGTATCCGATTTCTTGACAAGGCCTTATTCTGTGTCTGCAACTTAGGCAAATGCAAGTTTACATAATCAGCATTAAAATCTAAATTATTTTTCATAGAAAATATGCTATAATCTGGCATATTTTCTCTCAAAACCTGATATGCATTTTCATCCATAGCTTTACTTTGCTCCAAAGGGACTAATCCGTATTTTTTATTTTGCAAAATGGACGGATAAAATATCAGCATCATAATTGATACTAGGATCAATACCCCTGTACCTATACAACAAATTTGTTTTTTCATTTGGCAACTGATAGCCTGATCACCACTATTTTTGTTCATAAGCGTAATTAGTTTGTAAAAAAAATTGCTAAACTAAGCAAACCTCTCATCATGGCAATGGTAATGATACGGCTCTATAGAAACACTACTAGCGCATTTAGATCATAAAAACCACTGGTTTAAAAAGAACTTCTCTTTATAATCAAACATCAATCAGAATACCCTCTAAATACCTAGTAATGAAAAAACTTACCCTTATACTTACAGGTGACCACCACTCACTCATCACATAATAATATTATATGTCCCATTCTTTGAATCAAAATAATATAATCTATATATCATTTTTTACAATTTTAGCCTTCTTATTTTTGCACACAGGAAATACCTTCTATGATGAAGATGGGGCCTCGTTAATATATGGGTCTATTACTCTAAATTACGATACCTTTAAATACAATCTATCTGCTCAACCTCTAATTTTTTATCTCGGTAATTTTATTTACAATATTTTCGGCGAACAAGCTAAGTTTTTGTACTATTTTATTGCATTGCTAGCTTCCTTAAATTTCTTGATCTGCGCATTGATTGCTAGAGACTATATTAAAGAAAAATCTTCAATAATTTTATTTGCTCTAGTATTTGTATCCACGCAAGAATTAATATTCTCGGGTCTATATTATAACACGCATGTCCTCGCTGCTTTTTTCTTACTCCTCACCCTCTATTTTACTAAGAAATTAAAATATAACACCAATCATTTTTATGCCCTAATATGTGGCACCTGCTTTGCATTATCAGTTTTTGCCAGAATAGATTTTTGCTTATACGCAATATTACTGACTGCGTATTTATACGACTCAAATAAATATAAGAAGAAATTATCAGTATTTTTCACAGATGCCGCAATCATATCTATTAGCACCTTAAGCACATTTGCATGTCTGGCTGTTCTAACAGACTTTTCATTACTTAATTTGCAGAATATTATTGAACACATGTCCAGAACTATGTCTGATAGTAGCTACTGGCCAAAAGAAAAAAACCTCTACGTTTTCTCAATATTATTTAACTATGTAACTTATGGCTTACTTATCATATCATTGTGCTTTTCCAGTCTTAAATATCATGCAAAAAAGAAACATCTAGAATTGTTTTTATATATTCTAGGCATCATAGCGGCTTTATACCCTACTAAGAATTTTACATCACCAACCTATGCTTTAGGCTTGATGTACTTTGCTATCATTTTCATTCTCTTTAACCTATCGCAGTACAATATAGCAAAGAAATACTACTTTGCTATTTGTGGTTTATTGCTCCTGCATATACTAATCCCTATGGGGCCCAAAATAGGCACCCATGACGGCTATAGATATTATAGCGGCTATCTATCAGAATATACAAAACTGAAGCCTAACGAAGAACTCATTCCTAGGAATAGGGTTGGTACTAATAAAATAATAGCCAACATTTTACTACAAGAGCAAAAAAATGTTGATTTCATCTATGGCGACCCGGCCAGATGGTTATGGACAAGTTTTCAGTTTGGGATCCCAGTATTTTTATTAGAAAAAGGCTGCCATATAATTTCAAAAGAACAAATAGGATGTGGTAACTTCTCCGTCACATTTACAAATAAAAAATCATATACAAATTTTAACAATGTCACAATTAAGATACCTAACGACCCCTCTTTAAGCAAAGTTGAAGCCGAAAATACATTTCTACATAATACCATTACAAGCCTAGGCCTTCCTCCAACTTATAAACTAAGAAAGGAACGAAATGTAAAAACAAATTTAAAGGCCAATAAAATATGCTTCGAAGAAAAAAATTCGGCTGTACTGGACTACCAACCATTCAATTCAAAAGATTATAAGTTCACGGCACAAATCAGATTAGGGAAAGAAAGCAAAAGCGATAAATTAATATTACAAGTCGATAGACATGGCCCCTCTCCACGGGAAGGTATAGGCAAGATAATTAAAATCACACCTGAATTTAAATCATATGAATTATCTCATAATTTTCAAAAAGATCATAAATACGTTAGGTTTGTATTAAAAAACCCTAGTAATGAAAAGATTTGCTTTTATATTGAAGACATTGAATTTCTAACTACTCAAAATAAATAAACAATAATGACCAATCTTTTAGTTACAGGCGGCAGCGGTTTTTTTGGTGAAGCGCTTTCAAGAAAATTACTAGATCAAGACCATAACGTTACAATTTTCGATCTGAACAAGCCTGGATTCGATCACAAGAATCTCACCTTTATTCAAGGTGATATACGAAATTACGAGCAAATAAATAATGCCTGCAAAAATATAGATATCATTCATCACAATGTCGCCCAAGTTCCTATCGCAAAAGATAATGCCTTATTTTGGTCAGTTAATTATGAGGGTAGCAAAAATATCTTAGAAGCAGCTTTAGAGAATAACGTTCCCAAAGTTGTTTATACTTCTTCAAGCGCTGTTTATGGCGTGCCAGAAAATAATCCTGTAACCGAGCAAACTTCAGCAAGTCCACAAGAGGAGTATGGTAAAGCCAAATATGCTGCAGAAGAATTATGTCATGAATATAAAGAGAAAGGTTTAAATATCTCTATTGTACGACCTAGAACAATTTTAGGTCATGGCAGGCTTGGTATTTTCCAAATTTTATTTGAATGGATCTATCAAGGTTACAATATTCCAGTACTTGGTAGCGGCGATAATATTTATCAATTTATCCATAGTAGCGATATGGCGGATGCTTGTATAGCAGCCGGGTTTTATCAAGAAAATACTGATTTTAATATCGGCGCTAAAGAATTTTCTTCAATGCGTGACACGTTAGAAAATTTAACTAAGCATGCAGGCACTGGAAGCAAAGTAAAATCAGTCCCAATGGGATTAACTATCGCAGGAATGAAGGTAACAAGCTTACTCGGTCTATCGCCTCTTGGTGGCTATCATTCACTTATGTATGGTAGATCAATGTATTTTGATATAAGCAAGGCTGAGAAACTACTTGGTTTCAAACCGCAATATTCTAGCTATAAAATGTTCCAAGAAACTTATGATTGGTATGTCGAAAATAGAGAGGCTATTTTAGCCGGAAAATATTCTACTGGATCAAAACATCAATCTGCATTAAAACAAAAATGTTTATCAATAATCAAATATATTATCTAAATGAGCATAGGCATTATCTTAGTATTAATAGCAGGAATCAATTCAACTATTGGGAATTTATTGCTCAAATATAGCCGGATCACAACGGCAGAAGAAACATCATGGATGCTAAAGCTGCTATCCCCATATTTTGTTGGGGCAATCTTTTTTTATGTTATTAATTTAGTTATTTTCGCCAAAGCACTTGATTATTTACCAGTATCAGTTGGTTACCCAATTTTAGCATCTTCAGGATTTGCCTTACTCTCTGTAGCATCATTTTTAATATTTAAAGAAACATTTGGTATTTGGCAAATCTCTGGTTTAATCGCCATTACGATAGGCATGATTCTAATAGCGCATGATGTTTAATATATCTGGCTTACTATTGCAGATAATTATTCCATCTAATTACAAATTATCGGATCAGGAGGTAAGTGACATAATGCAAGTAACATCCTCCTTTATCAAAAAAGAATTATCCATCCTGCCCTTTCCCGTAAATATTGCTATTAATTGCCTAACTATATTTTACCATTTTCTGGGCATCTTACTATTTGCTAAATTTTCAACCTCTCTAACAAAGAAGCAGCATCGTAAACTTTGTAAAATTTTTACCTTTATCCCATATGGCAAAATATATCTTAGATTAATTAGATCCCTAACCTTACTTTGTTTTTACGAGCAGGATGTAATCTTAAATAAGATTTATGAAAATGCATAACTCGGGCTCGCATCTAATATCAGATAATTGTAATTTGTCTTGCGATGTTTTAGTAATAGGATCTGGCGCTGGTGGTAGTCTCGTTGCATCGGAATTAGCTAAAAATAATATTGATGTCATCTTGGCCGAAGAGGGCAATTATGCCAAGCAGCCAAATGCAAAAGAATATAAGAATTTTACAGAAAAATGGCGGAATGGCGGAATCACAGCCTGCTTTGGCAAGCCTCCAATATCATATGCAGAAGGCAGATGCGTTGGTGGTGGTACAGAAATAAATAGTGGATTAGTCCAAAAATGCCCAGATAATTTGCTAGATACATGGCAAAAAAAATATGATATAAAAGATTTCTCAGCTAAATCCCTTAAGCCATATTACGACGAAATATTTACCTTGCTCAATGCTACTAAAAAAACAAAACTCGCTAAAGAAGAAGAAATTCTAAAACAAGCAGGAAAAGAAAATAATTGGAGAATAACTCAAATTGAACGTGCTGAAAAGAATAATCAGAAGCAATCAATGAGTAAAACTCTAATCCCTGAATTTATAAGAATGGGTGGTAGGTTAATTGCTAAATGCAAAATCACCAATTTAACAATCAAAGATGGATCCGTCACTAAAGCCTCCGGCACGGCGATAAATTATGATGGCAAAAAATGCAATATCTCCATCAAGACAAAATACATCTTTATCTGTTGCGGGGCAATACAAACACCATTTTTACTTAAAACAAATGGCCTGGATCATAATATTGGTAATAGTTTAAAGATTCATCCAACAATAAAAGCAATTGCGCAATTTAATGACGCAGTGACCTCCATGCCATTTAATCCTGTCCCGCAAACAGCCATTACAGAATTCATGCCAGATATCAGAATTGGTGGCTCCGTCATGAAACCTGGTTTTGTTGCCATGAATATTGCTGAAGATTTTGAGCGGCGCCAAAACCTTATCCCAAATATCGATAAATTAGGTATTTATTATGCAATGATCCGGCCAGAGTCATCCGGTAAAATTATAGCTTTGCCCAATATTAATAACCCTATTGTAAAATATGATTTATCGAAAAATGATTGGGGCAAAATTAAATTAGGCTTGGACTATTTGATGCAAGCAATGTTCGCCTCTGATGCAAAGAAAGTTTTCCCATCAATCTATGGATCCACTGCCTATTCAACCTATAAAAAATACCAATGTGATATCCCGCATTATGCACTTAAGCATTATAACCTAATGACAATCCATCTCTTTAGCTCATGTCCTATGGGCGAGAATAAAGCGCTCACGGCTGTAGATTCTTATGGCAAGTTACATAATATAAAAAACTTGTTTATTGCCGATGGGAGCATTATACCTGAGGCACCAGGTACAAATCCACAAGCAACCATAATGGCTATAACTTTGCGTAACATTAAGCATTTTTTATATAATTACAAAACCTCAATATGATAAACTTATTAGCAATTCTCTCACTAATTCGAATCAAGCAATGGGTAAAAAACCTTATTGTTTTTATACCATTATTTTTTGATGGCTCCCTACTACAACTACCTAATCTGAAGATAGCTATTATAGGATTTGTTGTTTTCTGCCTAATGTCTTCCATTGTCTATATCATAAATGATATTAGAGATAAATCTGCTGATCAAAAACATAAGACCAAAAAGTTTAGACCTCTGGCAAGCGGAGCTATATCAATCCAGAATGCATATCTAATAATTATTGGTTTATTTGCTGCATTATCGGCTATTTATTATATCACTCCATGGGACTTGGGCTTCACCCAAATTTTGCTACTCTACCTAGCAATTAATCTTGCCTATAGCTTCTATTTTAAAGCACAGCCAATTCTTGAATTATTCTTTGTGGCATCAGGCTTTGTGCTTAGGCTTTTTGCTGGAGCAGTAATATTAGATCTAACTTTAAGCCCATGGATCATTATGTGCACAGCATCAGCGTCACTGCTGTTGGTCACGGGCAAAAGAAGAGCTGATATTGCATTAAACAATGATAAAGATTTGCAAAGAAAATCACTAGCTAGATATAACTTAGCTTTTTTAGATAATATTTTAAGCATAGTTTCAAGCGTTACCCTAACATCATATTTGCTATTTTGTTTCTCAGATTATGGAATAGCCAAATTTGGCCAATATCTTGGTATCACAATTATTCCAGCAGCTATTATCCTCATCAGGTTCAATCAAGCTGTCTTAGTTGATATTCAAGGAGACTCACCAACAGACTTAATTATCCATGATCAATTAATGCGTAATACGCTTATTATTTGGTCAATAATCTTTGCTATCTTAATTTACTAGAAACTCATGATAAATTTAAATTCCTATAATAAAATTATAATTACCGGCGCAACTGGCTGGCTCGGCAAAAGAGTGGTTTTAGCTATCCGCAATCAAATCAAAGAAATAAGCGCAGCAAAGCATCAGCAAGAAATAATCTGCCTAGTTCCAACAGGAGAAGATACTAAAGCTCTCATTCTTGATGATAAAATAAAAATCGTAAACGGAGATATACGAGATAATAACTCATTAAAATCTCTGTTTGAAAATTCTGAAGGTGCCTTAGTAATCCATCTAGCAGGAATTATTCATCCAAAACTTAGAACTAAAGATTTTTTTGATATCAACTATAAAGCTTCGTTAAATTTAGTAAATATTGCAAAAGAAAATAAAGTTAAGCGACTTGTTATCATGTCATCCAACTCACCACTTGGCTGCAACCCCAATAATACCCATAAATTCACAGAAACAGATGAATTTAATCCTTATATGAAATATGGATTATCTAAAAAGTTGATGGAGCTAGGACTGCAAGATTTTATGACACAATCTAATACTCCAGAAATTACCATCATTAGAGCGCCATGGTTCTACGGACCAGGTCAGCCAGCTAGGCAAACTTTGTTTTTTTCAATGATAAAAAATGGGAAGTTTCCTATTCTAGGAGATGGAACTAATCAAAGATCTATGGCCTATGTGGATAGCTTAGCACTTGGTATGCTGCTAAGCGCCGCTTCGAAGAAAGCTATTGGTGAGGTTTACTGGATAGCTGATGAAGAGCCATATTCTATGAATGAAATTGTCAAAACTATTCAAGAAGTTCTGAGCGAATTAGGTATTGATACCAAAACATCAATACCACGCCTACCAGCTATTATTTCTGATTGCGCAAGGCTTGCTGACAAGACTCTGCAAACATGTGGTTTGTATCAACAAAAAATACATGTCCTATCTGAAATGAATCAGAATATTGCTTGTGATATCAGCAAGGCAAAAGCAGAGTTGGGCTACCAGCCGATTCTAGCTTTAAAGCAAGGTATGCATGAGAGTATCAAATGGTGCTTGGCTAATAATTTAAAGATTTAACACATATTTGTATAATGGTGTATTTAATATTGCCGATCCTGGCCTATCTCGCAGCAGGATCATTAAAATTCTTAATCAATTCAATAAAAGCCAAATCACTAAATTTTAAAGCCATAGGCCTTGGCGGAATTCCTAGCACCCACAACACTATAACAAGCTCCATGTTGTTTTATATAGCTCTATCTGAGGGCTTCACTAGCAATTTTGGCATCATGTTTGTTGTAGCTACTATTATTGCTATCGATTCGATGGATACTAGAAATAAAATCGGCAAGCAAGCTGTGGCTCTAAAGGAAATATTTCCCGATAATCAGAAAATCCAAAATCTCAGAGAGAAAACAGGACATAATATGATTGAGGTTATTGCTGGATACGGCTTAGGCTTTGCACTTGCTGGGACTTTATATATTATTAAAGCTAATATGTGATTAACTCATTGGTAAAAACTGGGCGTAAGGACATATAAATCCTGCACACAGAAAGAATAGCTTTCTTAACTTCTCTCCTCCACAAAATTTCTCTCCTGATAGAGATACTACCTCCCATAAATATCTTCCAATCTAACAATATCATCCTCATCAATTTTATCGCCCGTTTGCACTTCTATCAGTTTAAGAGGTTGATCAGTCTCATTAGTTAAACGATGCCTCACTTCTTTTGGTATGTAAATTGATTGATTAGCATTTAGAATACTAATTTTTCCATCAATCTCAACTTTCGCAGTCCCCTCAACCACTATCCAATGTTCCGATCTATAATGATGATATTGAAGCGATAACAATCCCCCTGGATAAACCGTTATTTCTTTTACCTGAAAATGATCGCCTTTTACAAGTGATACATACTTGCCCCAAGGCCTATAATTAAGGCTATGATATTTTACTCGCTCATCACCAACGCTCTTCAGCTGATTGACCAAAGCTTTGATAGAACCACTATCGCCCTGTTTAGCTATTAGAAGAGCGTCATTTGTATCAATAATTATCAAGTCGCTAACTCCTATAGTTGCAACCAACTTACCTTTATTCTCCTGCTTAATAAACAGATTAGTCGAATTTTTTGCTATCAACTCGCAATCAGCAAAGTTATTGTTTTGATCTTTATCTGCCACATCATGCAAGCTTTCATAACTCCCAAGATCATTCCAATCAATATCTGCAATACTCACTGCAACATTATCCGCCTTTTCAAGATAAGCATAATCGATTGAGATTTTTGGGAATTGACAAAATAACTCCTTATTAAAACGCTTAAATTCTGCTAAGTTAGTTAAGGCATCTATATTCTTCTCTGCCAAACTATATAGATCAGGTGAAGTCTCTTTAATTTTCTTCAGAAAGCTTTCTGTCTTAAAAAGAAAAATCCCAGAATTCCAAAAGCAATCACCTTGAGATAAATATTCCTCCGCCTTTACCTTGTCCGGCTTTTCATGAAATTGTTTTACTTTATAACAATTATGCTCCCCTTTGCCCAACTCTAACTTATCTGATTTTTCAATATACCCATAACCTGTATTTGGACTATCAGGCTTAATCCCGAATGTAACAAAGTAGCCAGCCTCGGCTGCTGGAATAGAGCTTGATATAATTTTGTTAAATTTATCCGCATCTTTGATTATATGATCCGATGCCAAAACAAGCATAATACTCTCAGGGTCTTTGCTATTCAAATAAAGAGCTGAAAGCAAGATAATAGGAAAAGTATCCCGGATATCAGGCTCTACCAAAATTTCAGCATCCAAGCCTATTTGTTTCAATTGATTCAGAACTGAGAAACGATGATTCTCGCCCGTAGCGATAATTGTCTTCTCATGCAATTTATCACGTAAACAAGTATCTTGAAAAAGTGACTTTTCGCCAAAAAAATTAATAAACTGCTTAGGATATGTCTGCCTCGATAGGGGCCAAAGCCTCGTGCCGCTTCCGCCAGCTAATATTAAATTATAAAAATTCTGCATTACTCCTTATATCTTGATCTCATCTAGATAATAGCAACCCTCCTTCCAATCAAGTAAAAAGGACAATTTATGAATAATTTGCTAAAAAATGACCCGCCAGAAAAAGCGATCCGCAAATTAAAAATAAGCTATTACCCCGGTCTAACTTCCAGACATCATCCCAATTATAAAACCCACCTTTATGAGTATTGCCTAACATATCTCTCAACTCTGACTCCTTATAAAAAGGTCTTGTATGGTCAAAGTGATAAGAATAACAATCTAAATTTATATTACTGAATTCTGCTAAGAACTCCTCTATGTTACGATCCTTCGTCTGATTACAAATAAGATAGATTTTAGCATATTTATGAGATTCCGGCCCCAGATATTCCGCAATCTTAGAACCTGCCGCAACATTATGCGCCCCATCTAAATAAACTTTAGATCCCGGCTTTAAGCGACTAACCACATCCTTAAATAAAATTTCCTGCATCCGGGCCGGCCAAGCAAAATACCTTTTATAACCATCATATCCAACTTTAGCCTTCTCAATACCAACCAAAAGAGTCAGGGCGGTAAAAGCTGCCTTAAAATTATCAATTTGATGAGCGCCAAGTAATGGCAAGTCTTGGACTAACAGATCTTTACAAACCTCCCCACTCTCCATTATGGTTTTATCTCGTTTTTCTGCATAGTTAATTAAAAATTGCTGCACATTTGCATCCTGCTTAGCCAATATAACCACATCAGAATTATCCATAATCGCTGCTTTCTCACCAGCTATCCCCAGAATATCACTACCTAGGTACTCTTCGTGATCTTGAGCTATAAAGGTGATAATGGATAATAACTTATGTTCAAAAATGTTAGTCGCATCAAGACGCCCCCCTAATCCCGTTTCAATCAAAGTAAAATCAGCGGGGAATTTAGCAAATGCAAGTAATGCCGCCATTGTAGTGCCCTCAAAAAAAGTAACTTTGCCCGGCTGCTTTTCTTCAATCTCTTGGCACCTCTTTAAAATACCAATTAACTCGCTATCACTAATATAATATCCATTTAACTTTATACGTTCATTAAAATGCACTAAATGCGGTGATGTATAGACGTTAACACTATATCCTGCGCTCCTGAGCATAGCTTCTAAAAAACTAATTGTTGACCCCTTACCATTAGTGCCAGCCACATGGACTAGATTTTTTAAATATTTTTGTGGGTTACCAACCGCTATAGCAAAATCAAGAACTCTATCAAGACCCATCTCAATATCATGTGCTCCTAAAAAATTTGGCCAGAAAATTTCATTGATTTGCATTACTATATACCGTAGGTTGCTATTTTGCTTATAATTAATTTAATATAATATAACTGTGTGCGGTATAGCAGGGCTTTTTGGTAATATCAATGATGCTAAAAAACAGCATCTAACAAATGTATTTAATGACGCTCTGCTGGAACGTGGCCCTGATGGCTTTGGCGAATATTATGAACAAAATATTTTCTTATTCCATCGCAGATTATCCATCATCGATTTGGAGAGTGGTGGCCAACCTTTATATTTCCATGACGAGAAAGGTAGCCTCAAATATGTATTAATTGTAAATGGCGAGATTTATAATTACCTTGAATTACGCCAAGAATTTGATAACGAAATATTTAAAACCAAATCTGATTGCGAAGTTATTTTGCATCTTTTTGACAAATACAAAGCAAATTTTACCCAGAAACTCCGAGGCATGTACGCTATTGCTCTTTATGACGTACAAAAAAGTCGCTTAATCTTATCGCGCGATAATTACGGTATTAAGCCACTTTATTACAGCATGCTAGACAACGCTATAATCTTTGCCTCAAACCTTACAGCTATTACCAATTCCAAGATTCTAAAAAAAGAATTACTGCCTGAAAAAGCTTATGAATTACTTCAAGCACGCTTTGGCCTTTCCAAACAAACAATTTTCCGCAATATTTTTAGATTACTACCTGGCGAAACTCTCGTTTTTGAAAATAATCAAATTGTTAACAAGATAACTCATAATGCAATTGATCTATTGTTGCTCGAAGGTAAAAAGAAATCTTTTGACCCAAATACTCTGACCGCGCAAATCTCCGACTCAACAGCCATGCATCTTAGATCTGACGTACCAGTGGGCTTATTTTTCTCAGGTGGTGTTGATTCTTCGGTTATATTATATTGGATGAAACAGCTTGTGCCGCATAATATTCATTTATTTATAGCCGGATTTCCAGAATCAGAAGAGCATGATGAAACCTCCAAAGCACTAAAAGCTATTTCTGGTATGGGATTCAATATTCATAAAGTTGAATTTACTGAAGATGATTTTTGGAAATATCTAGTAAAAACCGCCAAATGCTTAGATGACCCACTAATTGACCCCGCCAGCTTACCAACTTATAAATTAAGTGAGGTAGCAAAAGAACATGTTAAAGTAGTTTTATGTGGTGAAGGTGGTGACGAATTTTTCTCTGGTTACAGACGCCATCATAAAGCTGGCTTATTTGGTGGGATTTTCAAAAGACGCCATAGCCTCAAAGGCTTATTTAGAGACTCTTCGTTATTTGCAATTAATTTTCAAAAATGGCAACAACCAATTGATGATGATTACAAACAAATCAATGATTTTCCTTGGACCAGATTGCAAAAAATGCAAATAATTGATAGCTCATTCTGGCTACCGAATAATCTATTGACCAAATTAGATAGATGCACAATGGCTAACTCAATAGAAGGTCGCACACCTTTCATCGACCAAACTCTATCGCCTTATGCATTATCGATTCCTAATAAATATAAAGTAAAATTCAAATATGCCAAATGGTGCCTAAGACAACATTTAGACACATATTTCAAGCAAGCTAATGCTTTTGGCAAAAAGAAAGGTTTTAAACTCCCTGTCTACCAATGGCTCAACAACCAGCGCCCTTTTTTGATCGATTATTTATGCAATCATGAAGCTTTTGCCGATTTATTCAATCATGCTAACTTAGCGAATTTTATCACTCAATTTACCAAAAAAAACGAAACCGCTATTTTCGGACTTATCTTTTACAGCCTATGGTATGATTACCATATTAAAGGCAAAGATCTTGAAGTGGATAATGATTTAATCGTTTATATTAATTCGTAAATTGTCGCACTTCCTAGGGGCGGGGCTTTCCCGCCTAGAAGCATCAAGATCGCTCTTGCCAAGGGCGGGAGGACCCCGCGCCCCGACGTACAACATTCCGTATTAATGATGAATTTAATGTTTTTTTACACAAAGAATTATGTAATTACGACACAACCTGCAAAACCCCGCCCCTTGTATCAATCAAAAATATTACTGCCGGTTTGTACCGAGTCCGTAATAGTTTTGCTGCTTTGATCGAGGCTAAATCCTTCCTCTATCAATCCCGTAAGTAATTTCGTAAAATTAACCTTAGGCTCCGCTGCTTCCCATAGGTAGTAACCAAAAGAACCGGGCAGTGGATTAATTTCATTTAACCAAATCTCGCCTGTTTTACTATCGCATAAAAAATCAATTCTAGGGGCGCCAGCTCCACAGATAAGTTCAAAAGCAGCTTGCGAATAAGACTTGATAAGATCTTCTTGCTTAGCTGTTAATTCAGCTGGATTTAATTCACGCGAGAGTGAGGCCATCCCCTCAGAACTTGGTACCGATAACTTAGCCTTTCTAGTTTTACCATTGAGATATTTTGTTTTAAAATCTAATATATCGCCTTCTCGAAGTGGCTTTTCAATAGCTGAAATTTTAAAACCCCCAAAGGATCTGCTGACCGATACATTAAATTCCACCAGATTCTCGACACAAGGTTCAACTAATATTTGATTATCTATTTTAAAAATCTCTGTAATTGCAGATTTAAGCTCAAGCTCATCTTTAGCTAAATTAACACCAATCGAGCTACCAAGATTGCAAGGCTTAACACAGAGTGGGTAGCTAAGCGTTACTTGATCAACATAACTATCTAAGTCTAAGAACTCCGCTTCATTATCACGAGTTAAAAGATTGCTTGGCAAAACATTAATTCCACAGCTTCGGAATAATTCCTTTGCGATATATTTATTCATCACAATCTTTGAGGCCATTGCTCTTGGCCCACTATAGGGAATATTTAAAAACTCAAGCAAGCCAACAAAAGCTCCATCCTCACCACTACCACCATGAAATGCTGGCATGGCTATATCAAAATCTATATATTAGCTTTGGCAAAACGTGAGTCATTTACCACCCTAAGTGACGGACTACCATTAGCCGGATTGATCACAATCTCCACCGTATCAACAGAACTTTTGGTTTTCTCTGATAAATAATAATTACTACGATCTAATAACTCTACGCCACTGTAAAACCTATTTTGCTTATCTGCATAAACAGGAATAACTTCATATTTAAGAGAATCAATTGCACCCGACACAGATAAAGCCGTTATAATAGAGATATCATGTTCAGCGGAATTCCCACCAAAAAACAAAGCTACTTTCTTTTTATCCATACTTACCCTTTAATGTAGGTGCGGGGTTCTCCCGCCCTTGTGGATCAAACTCAATATTTCCGGAGGGGTAGAACCCCGCCTCTGCATCAGTTCATATATTCCAAACAAATGACAATCAAGACTAAACGTCCTTCCAGCCAACTTTCCTTAAAAAAGTCTTATAGTCGCCATCATACATAAACACGCGCCCTTCATCGTAAACAATTAGCTTATTAGCTATTTTCTTTAAGAAGAACTCATCATGCGTAACCATCACAATAGAGCCTTTAAACCCCTGCACGGCATTCATAAGTGCTTCAGCTGATTCCATATCTAAGTGATTGGTTGGCTCATCTAAAAATAACAAATTAACCGGTTGTAACAAAATTTTACCTAGCATCACGCGGCTCTTCTCACCACCAGATAATACAGAAACTTTCTTATGAGCATTATCTCCCGAAAACATTACATTAGAGCAGGTACGCCTAACATTAGCAATTGGAGCTCCAGGACTTGCCGTTTGTATCTCTTCACAAACTGACCTCTTCGGGTCCAAGCGATCAATATTCATCTGCCCAAAATATCCAACCTTGACTTTATCATGCTGCGTTACGGTACCAGAACTTGCCTTCATTTCCTGAGCAAGTAATTTAAGTAAAGTGGATTTACCCTTACCATTCTTACCGACCACGCAAATTTTATCACCTTTATTAACCGCAAAAGATAAATTTTTAATTAGAGTTTCAGTTTCATTATAACCAAAATTTACGGCTTTAGTCTGCACTAGACTTTCGCGGCTTTCATATGGCTCGTAATTAAATTGAAAATCTAATGTGGCAACATCATCCAATTTCTCCATCACACCTTCTCGCTCTAAAGCCTTCATCTTAGACTGAGCCCTACTTGCCTGACTTGCCTTTGATTTAAATCTATCAACCCATTCTTGAGTTTTTTGCCTTTGCTTCTCTTGATTTACACGAGTTTTTTCATAGATATCTTCTTCCTGCTCTATTTGATCTTTGATTTTCTTTGTGTTACCCGGAATTTTACGGAACTGTCCCCTATGCACATTCAGAGTATGGGTGATAATGCTATCCATAAAAAGACGATCATGCGTAATTAGAATCAGTTCACCTTCCCAATCTTGAAGAAATTTCTTAAGCCATTTTGTTGAATGAATATCAAGATAATTGGTAGGCTCATCTAAAAGCAATAATTCCGGTTCAACTAAAAGCAGTTTTGCTAAATTGATTTTTACCTGATAACCACCTGAAAAGTCTTTTGGATCTTTTTGGAAGTCTTCATCTGTAAAGCCAAGTCCATGCAAAATCATCTCGCCTTTCCAAACTTCATAAATTCGCTCTTCTGGAAGCACACTCGCAATTTCATCCAAAACGGTGGAATGCGAGAAACTCAAATGCTGCTCCAAATAACCAATTCGATAATTATTAGAAATTTCTACCTTACCAAGGTCTGGCTCTAATTTTCCCAATAAAATTTTTAAGAAAGTAGATTTACCACTACCATTACGGCCAATTAAACCAATCTTCTCTCCCGGATTAAAATGGACATTCACATCTTCAAAAATCGGCTGACCATTAAATGCAATAGCCAAATCTTTAACTCTAATCATAATATCCTCTATAAAAAAGAGGTCCTTTTAACATATGTTCGCAAAAAATCTAATCTAAAGTTACAAATATTCTTCGATGACACTATAAACAATACCTATGCAAATGAGTAATTTTGTTCACAGACACCCCTCCAAAGTCAGAACTCACCAGACAAGGATCATATTGATAATTAAGGTTAAATCATATATTAAGATGCTCTGAGAAAAATAATTTAGAGAAGAAGAGATGCGCGCAGCCACAAAAATTTCAATAAAATTTCAATATTATAATGATTTTATCGAAGTTTTATCCAAAATCTCCGGCTTTGACGATTACGAATATTATGCCTACCTTACAGATCTCAGATCAAATGGTGAAGCAGAGTTTCTCAGAAAATTAGATAGCGGTGAAGGCTTTAAAATAATCAACATTATGGATAGTGTAAGACAGACCTTCTTAACCGAAGAACAAAGACGCACCATTCAAGATATCCCTCATGCCATATTATTGCCAAAAGTTAATACCAGTACGATCATTTCTAGATCTGATAGCTCTGGTATAACGCAAACTTCTACGGGAAAATTTGCAAATGGCTGCATCGCGATCGTTGATCATCATTTTCAAATCGATCAATCACCAGATATCATTGTTAAAGAGTTGTTGCTAGTAGATCACCAGATTCCTCCGGGTATTTTTATCGGTAATTTTACAGGCGAATTACGAAAGACATCTCAAGGCGCAGCAGCATCTCCAGATACCCAAGAAAAATACACCATAACTAGCACAGATACATTTAAAGAAGGTTTGGATAACCCAGCTATAAAGCAACTATATATGAGCCTACTCTTTAGGAGGACAAATGCTTCTATAGACCATTATGTGTTATTTGCCCTCGACTTTACGAATGAGGATTCACCTGTAATCTCACTTTATAATTCTCTACCATATACAGCAGAGGGTGAAGATCTTTTTCATAAAAAATGCTTACACCAAGCAATGATGGATATTACCAGAACTAATCCAAAATCTCTCGATAGAGCTGTGGCAGTTTTAGAGGTAATTGCCGAGAATATTGGAGCAAGAGAAGCCATCAAGCATGGCAGAAAAGCCCTTGAGGCTGACCATATAGTCAAGCCATGTTATGAGCAGCCCGGGCCAAATGATTGTCAAATTGCTGTAGCCATCCTAATTAAAGATCTTGTGCTAACTTCTCCGCCAAGAATTACTACTGGCCACAATAGAATTACAGGTTTGGCAGAGAATGCCTTTATGCCCACTAGCAAGCAAAAAGAGATAGTCGAAGCAAGACTCAACTGCTTGCAACTGAGCGGATCTAGAAGCGATAGACTTATCGATATGCTAAACGCGGCAGTGCCACAACAAAGTTTTAACGATTACAAAGGAAGCCTAGCACTTCCCACAAGCCTTCAAGCACTCTCGACAATTAACGTCGCACTACTCCAGCAATATCTCAAGGGCAATACAGCAATATTATCAACCTTAGATGACTCACATAAATACGCCCTACTCGCTGCCACCGATATGATGCTAGAACATAGTCCACATAACAAGCTTAGCACAGTATATAAATATTTTAATCGCCCAGCAAATATTAGGCCAGATTTACTATTTTCTGAATTAATAATGACTTATTTAGGCGGCGTAATTATATCTCCCGATCTTCAGTGGGGCCGAACCTTGCCTAAACCTGCTGCACCTCACTCCGCTCAAGCCTTTGAGGATATTGGCGTTATTGCATTCGAACTACCCAACCTACTCACATATGGAACGCCCGAGACCATTTGGCAATTTATACAAGATTTTAATATAACAACTAATAACATCTTCCTAAGCCCAGACTTAGAAAAGTTACCTAAATTATTAAAATTATTAAATGAGCTTATTACACATAAAGCAGTTGCTCTGGATGCACTAAAATTTCATAAAACCGCAAATAGTACTGTTGTACTCTTTGAACAAAAAATTGCATATTTAGAGCAGCAATATTGCAATATAAAGCTACTCCCATTTGCAAGCCCTTTCAATATCTTGGAATCTATTACAGCCATAAATATCAAAAATATAACTAGAGATGAAATGATGGTATTTATAAAAAGATTTAACAAGACAAGTGATGACTTGTTCACCAAGATGAGCGCTAACACACAACATGACGTCAATATTAAGTTTCAGCCATTTCTAGGAATCATCCAACATATGAAGGAAGGCCTAGGGTCTAATCCTGATATCCAAGCTTTTCTGATCAAATATTCACGATTATCACAAAGCCCACTTACGCAATCTAGAGCAGCCTCTAGCCGATCACTACTATCATTAAGCCCGCATCCAACAGCGTCTGCGACAGACGATATCATAACTCTTTATCATTTAATGGGTAAATCACAATCTCTAAAGGATGGTTTAATGCGATTAGAGTTACCATTTTCAGATAGTAAGATTAAAGCAAATGGCCAAGCCAAAATATCAGCTCGGCATATAGGATTAGATAGAGACGGCAGTGTGCAAATCACTAATGAGAAGGGTAAGCCAGATGTAAGTGAGGCACATTTGGCTGAGATCAGAACGCATGTTGCAAATATATTAGATCTTTATGGAGCACTACCTAGCGCGCAATCAACTAGCTGCTATGACTATATTATAGATACGGAAATGATTCCTGGTGGCGTTAAGGTTACTAAAAGACGCGAAGATTCTTCTTCATGCATAGCTTTTTCAGCGTTACAACCAATACCCGTAGAACTTTTGACTAGAAAGTTGCAAGAACAGAGTGATAAATCATTGGCAGATCGATATCAGCAAGAAGTTGGTCCGGTTAGTCACGGAAAATAAATCTAAATTAATGTAGAGACGCATAATCATGCGTCTGATTAGCAACTTAAAGCAAATAAGAACCATAAGTCGAGATACTCCAACCTCCCCAATATTTCGACGATAATTATGTATTTGTATCCACCTCCTCAGAGACGCAAGATTTTGCGTCTCTACAATATTAATTAATATTGAGGGGATATCCTTCTAGGCACAGTTCTTTTGTCAGTTATGCTTAGCGCTTTATGATCTATATCCTCTGATAATAATGCTAGAGTTATTGGCTGTAATGTCGAAAATACGCTCTCCTCTTGACCTGCCTCCAATCTTTTAGTAAGGCAAATGCTATCAGCCCTTGAATTCTTTTCCAAAGTATAATTATAACTGATAATACTTCTATCCATTGGCAAAGAGGCATAAAAAAATATAAATTCGCTACATGCTCTACTATTTCTGCTAAATGATCTGAATTAACATCCTCTTGACGCCGACCATTGGTTATTCGAACACCGCCTTTTTTATCAAAACCAATATACCGTCTTGATATCTTTAGATGACTGTCTGAGAATGGCAAATCTAACAACATTAAGCCCTGATCATTCAAACCTCCAGATCTCTTAGTTAAATCATATAATTCTCTTATGACACCATTCGCAAAGACTTGTTCCGGCCTCCTATCTCCATCACGTCTTAAAGCTGAATTTAATATCGGATCCTCCTCTACAGCAGCAAATGCCCTCTTACCTTGATCAGGCATTTCACTAGCAGAAGATTTTCTCTTTCCGCCTGTCTGACAGGACTTCTCGACAGAGCCTTCTGCCACATTATGCAGAGACAATATCACGCTAGTAAGATCTTTCCAATGCTCAGAAGAAGAGCTTATACCACTTGGGCCTCCTTGCCCAAATAGATTTTGCAATAGACTGAGCTTCTACTCCATCTGGCAAAGATGCACTCTTGCCTACTAAGTTGCTATGTATAATTTGGAGCATTCCCTCCTCTGTATACCTTAAACAAAAAATAGTTGGATCCTTCCTCCAACACAGATGTCTGGGGCAAAGTTGGATTATTGAAGTGCACATTACTGCCTAGAGTAAAAGCAGAATTATGCGATAGAACCCCTTGTGCAAAACGGGTTCGGCGCACAAGAAAAAATGAATTTAATTTTTTTTCAACAAAGAATTGTAGGGGTGGGGTTTTCCCGCCCAGAAGCATCGAGATCGGTCTGCCAATGGCGGGAGGACAACGCCTCTACGCAATTTTGTATATTGGTCAGATTTGTGAAAAAGCGCAGGATTTTGATTAATAGTTTTTAACTCTAGGCACTAATGTGGAAGTGCAACACCCTACAGATATCAATTAGACTTCGATAGTACAGCCCCAAGAGCGGAGATAAAACGATTTGCACCCCAGGCAGTTGCACGAACGCAACTAATTCTTTACTGCTATCAGAAAAAATGCTATCCTTAGGCTACAGAACTATAAATCTATTACCAATAAAATCATGTGGCCGTTTAGCAACGAGAAAAGGAGGGCAGAAGAAGTAAAGAAGACTAATCAAGAGCAAGTATCTTCATCAAGCCCAAATAATGAGCATAAGAGCTTATCTAGTAGCAATGATTTTAAACGTTGGCGCGAAGGAGTTGGTAGAGAAAATATTGAACAAGGTCAGGGGAATATAAAGTGGCAGGACCGTGTCCAAAATGGACAAGAATCTAGTAAAGGCCGGGAAATATAACGTTAACATAGAGGAAAAAATGAAATCTTTCAAGAATGCAATAGAATTTGTAACAAAACAGTTTGAGAGCACAGAAGCTAGGATAGAGAGAAACAAGGTTAAATTGCATAATGCAATTAAGACTAATGATGTTTTGTCAGTAGCACGTTATTTAAAAAAACTAAACACTCTAGATAGTGAAGGTCTTGGCTTAAGATTAGCGCTGCCTAGAGCAGGGGCCGAAACCATAGAAACCGCATTCACATTAAGTACGCAAAAGGGCACTCATCCAGAGATAGGCAAACTTGTCACAGATGCTGCAAATGCACAATTAGATCAAGCCCTAGCAGCAGCTCAAAGAGAATCAGATAAATTAGGGCAGAAAATAAATCAAATGAGTCAAGTGTTTGATGAAAATGAGGTCAGCGAAGAAGAATTGGCAGAATTGGCAAAAGAATTAGGCGTTGACCCAAGATTACTAGAAGAGGACGAGCTAGAAGATGAGTTAGATCAACAGGCGGCACTAGAAGATCTCGAGCTAGAAGCTGAGTTCGCGCGGTTAGGAGGGGAAGATGCATTAGCAGGCCAACCTGATTATCAAGAGAAATTAGAGCGAGATATAGCACGTGCAGAACAAGCACTAGAAGTATCAGAGCAAGCATCTCATGCACTTAATTCTTCTGTAGAATATACAGAAAAAGAATTAGAAGCAGAATTAGATGCAGAATTAGCAAAAGAATTAGATGCAGAATTAGAAGCAGAATTAGCAGAGGGTGATAAGCCGAAACCCACATGGACAGACAGGGTTAAGCAAAGTCAGAATCCAAGTCAGAATCAAGGCAGATGATTCTAATAAAATAAATAAACACAAACATTAAGCACGATTTGTTAGCCAGTTTTGGCATTAGCTTTAATTGACAGTCTAATTATCTAATGTTACATATGGCGAACTTAATAGAGGTAATAACAATGCTTAATAAAAACTCACAAATGGATTATCATATAAAAGACATCAATCTAGCTGCTTCTGGCCGCTTAGCTATTAATATCGCTGAAAAAGAAATGCCAGGACTTATGTCCTTAAGAGTCGAATATGGTGAAAGCAAGCCACTTAAAGGCGCCAATATAATTGGCTGTTTGCATATGACAATTGAGACTGCGGTTTTAATTGAAACCCTAGTTCATCTGGGCGCAAATGTCAGATGGAGTAGTTGTAACATCTTCTCAACACAAGATCATGCAGCAGCTGCAATAGCTGCAACCGGAGTTCCCGTCTTTGCTTGGAAAGGCGAAACAGAGTCAGAATATAAATGGTGTATAGAGCAAACAATCAAGGCAGATGGCTGGGTCCCAAATATGCTGCTTGATGATGGCGGCGACTTAACTACTATCATGCATCAACAATATCCAGACTTACTTGAAAACATCTTAGGCGTTTCCGAGGAAACAACAACCGGAGTACTTAGGTTAAACCAAATGGCTGAAGCTGGCACACTAAAAATCCCAGCCATTAATGTGAATGACTCTGTTACAAAATCAAAATTTGACAATCTATATGGCTGCCGAGAATCTTTAGTAGATGGTATAAAAAGAGCAACTGATGTAATGCTTGCTGGAAAAGTGGCTTTAGTTTGTGGTTATGGCGATGTTGGTAAAGGTTGCGCCAAAGCTCTGCAAGGACAAGGAGCTAGAATTATCATCACAGAAATTGATCCTATCTGCGCTCTTCAAGCCGCAATGGAAGGATTTGAAGTCAAAACAATAGAAGATGTTGTCGATAATATTGATTTATTTGTAACCACAACTGGTAATTGCGACATCATAGCTCATGAGCATATTTTGCAGATGAAAGATAATGCTATTGTTTGTAATATTGGTCATTTTGATAATGAAATTGCAGTTGAATCATTAAGGCAATATGAATGGACCAACATCAAACCACAAACTGATCAAATCACTTTGCCAAATGGTAATAAAATTATCTTACTTGCGGAAGGAAGATTGGTTAATCTAGGCTGCGCGACCGGGCACCCAGCATTTGTAATGAGTAATTCATTCACTAACCAAATCTTGGCACAAATTGAATTGTTCCATAATCAAGGCACTTACAAAAAACAAGTTTACGTGCTACCAAAAGAATTGGACGAAAAAGTTGCCAGATTACATCTTGATCAACTGGGTGTAAAATTAACAAAATTATCTAAGAAACAAGCTGATTATATCGGCATCAAGCAAGACGGTCCATTTAAAAATGATAACTACCGCTACTAACATTACGTAGGATCGAGATTTTGTGCATTACTGCCTAGAGCAAAAGCAGGATTGTGCGACAAACACCCTTGCATAACAAGGGTTCGGCGCATAATAAAAATGGATTTAATATTTTTGTAATAAAGAATCGTAGGGGCTGGGTCCTCCCGCCCAGAAACACCGAGATAGCTCTACCAAGGTTGGGAGGACCACGCCCCTACGCAATTTTGGTTTTTTTGGCAGGGATTGTTAAGAAGAAAAAAATTTGTGATTTTGATTCGGGACAGGTCCTTTATATAAGTATATTAAGATCAAACTATCCCAACAGCCCTGTAAAACCATCAACCAAATCCAGTCTTTCCCAAGTAAAATCAGGATGCTCCTCCGGATTACGACCAAAATGACCGTAAGTTGCTGTTTGCTGATAAATTGGTCGACGAAGATCTAAGGTCGTAATAATTCCATAAGGCGTTAGATTTATATTTTCCTTAATATATTCAACCACCTTATGCTCCGCTATCTTACCCGTGCCATAGAAGTTAACAAAAACAGAGATAGGCTTGGCCATACCAATTGCATAAGATAATTGAATTAAACATTGCCCAGCTAATCCCGCTGCTACAATATTCTTGGCTAAGTAACGCGCCATATAGGTTGCTGACCTATCTACCTTTGACGGATCCTTGCCTGAAAAGGCGCCGCCGCCATGAGTGGCATAACCACCATATGTATCAACTATAATTTTACGTCCCGTTAAACCAACATCACCTTCTGGTCCACCAATGACAAAACGTCCTGTAGGATTAAATAAAAATCTTGTTTTATCGGAAATAAGTTTATCTGGAAAGATGCTAGTAATTAAAGGTTTGCACTCAGCTGCAATATCACTAAGTGACACCTCATTTTTATGCTGAATTGAGAGTAGCACGGTGTGCAAATGTACTGGCTTATCATTCACATACTCAATAGTTATTTGCGATTTAGCATCAGGACCTAAATTTAATTTATTATCTCCAAAAACTCTTTTAAGAACCCTATGCGCGTATGAGATACTTGCTGGCATGTAATTTTCAGAATTATTACTAGCAAAACCAAACATAATTCCTTGATCACCAGCGCCCTGATTTTCCTTCTTGGCCTTATCAACACCAATATTAATGTCCTCAGATTGTTTGTTAAGCCTTATCTCGATCTCAACATTATCCGCTCCAAAAGAGCCTTCAACATAACCTATCTTTCTAATTAAATTACGTATCTCTTGTTCAATCACATTATCAGGAATAGTAACCTTAGAGCCTATTTCTCCTGATATAAAAACTTTGTTATAAGCAGCTACCGCCTCAGCTGCGACCTTAGCATTGCTGTCCTGAGACAAATATAAATCTAGGATCATATCCGATATCTGATCACATACTTTGTCAGGATGGCCATGAGACACAGATTCAGATGTAAAAAGATATTTGTTCATTTTTTTAAATATTTGTTTTATGTTGCAAGCAAATTAAGGAATGGCAATATAGATGCCACCTTATATAAAACAAAAACCCCGTTTTGCAAGTAGATATAATGCCTTATACGCAGCATTTTGTGTCATGTTTTAAAGAAGATAATGAAAAACTGCTTATTTCCAAGCAAGACTATCAGAAAAATATTGAGCTTGTTAGCACACAATTAGAAATACTAAAAACCAACTACCAAGATGGTCAATTATCCTGCCTAAACACTAATCTCAATGATTTTGATATAATTGATAATGTGGCTAAAGAGATCTCATCTAAATATAAAAAATTACTAATTTTTGGTATTGGTGGATCATCACTGGGAGCCCAAACATTATGTGGTACTAAATTTTATCAATATTCTCTCAAACACAATATCGAAATCAAATTCATTGATAATATCCATTATATTAACTTTATTGAATATTTAAATACGATAGAGTTCGAAGATACGATGTGTCTTATCATCTCAAAGTCCGGCAAAACAATAGAGACACTTACGCAAATGGTTGTGGCGTTAAATTATTTCAAAGACCAAGGTCATGACCTAAAGCAGAATGTTATTTTTATTACAGAGGACACCGACAACCCCATTCATAATTTTGCTAAAGAGATAGGTGCGCGCAATTTAATCCATAACCCAAATATTGGTGGTAGATTTAGCTGCTTCTCCAATGTCGCATTATTGCCAGCTGCAGTGATAGATTGCAACATTAGAGAATTCTGCGCTGGAGCGGACCTTGTCTTAAAATCTTTATTATCCGAAGGAAGCGAGCATGACGTTGTCAAGGGCGCTAGTTTACTTCTTGCCGCGGAAGATAGCGGTATAAAAAGTAATGTTATGATCCCTTATTTGCAGCGCTTATATTACCTACCCTTCTGGTATGCCCAGCTAACTGCCGAATCATTAGGAAAAAATGGTAGCGGCTTATTGCCCATTAAAGCTTTGGGCAGCATCGACCAACATAGCTTGCTGCAATATTTTCTAGAAGGTGGGCAAGATTTATTCTTTAATTTCATTACCATAAACACGCAAAATCAGGGCTCTAAGATTCATGATAGTATATTGAACTTTCAAGGTTACGAATATTTGAAAGGGACAACAATAGGCGATGTCTCCTATGCTCAGCAAGAAGCCACTATACAATCATTTATTAAAAAAGGCAAAATGCTGAGACGATTTAATATAGACAAATTCAATGATTATGCCTTAGGTGGCTTAATGATGCATTTTATGCTTGAGACCATATTGATGGGATATGTACGCGGCATTAACCCATTCGATCAGCCAGCTGTTGAATTTGGTAAAAAGATTTCAAAAGAAATATTAGAATCCAAATTCCTGTTGTAGGGACCAGGGTATGCGGCCCTTGGCAGACTAAACTCGATGCTTCCAAGAAGGGAGAGCCGCGCTATAATTAATTCAATATAATAAATATATTAACTAATGACAAACTCAGTTAAACATATTAAACATTGCTAAACTCAAAATCACCGCTGCATTACTTTATGAGTACACTGCTATTAATAACATCATTATTGCTATCTTTGCTTTGCACAAATCTTAGGGCCGAGGAAGCACTAGTATTCGAATATGAAGATGCTGCCCCAGTGCCGAGGCAAATTAATATACCAAATGCAAATAAAACTGATTATGGACCATTGCATGTTGATCAATATGAAGGCGATCATAGCTTCTGGTGGTATGAGGCAAATCAAAAGAAATACCGTTTCTATATGGGCATGAGTCTACCATATAATATTGGCGGCACTATAAATGATATTAGTGTCGATTCCTTAACGTACCCTACCGATATTACTGATTCCTCAAATAACATAATCATTGGCGCAGATACAAATAATTTTACCGACACCACAACTAATATAACCTCTGGCGATGGGATTGGATTTGCTATAAAAACTGGTGTTGAATATCGGGAGCTAATTAGATTTGATGTTGAAATCGGTACTAAGCGCTTATTCTTAGATGAGATGGATGCTATTGGGGATACTTTTTTTGACCTTAGCACTTCCGATACATCCCTCATGTTTAATTATATCGGCGCTAATTTAGCATTAGAGTGGCCAAGAGGCATGAAAAGTATATCACCTTTTATCGGCTTTGGTGTGGGTGGCGGCTATTTCTCCACCTCGGGCCTCGGAGATGACTTCGTCCCTTATGTCCAAGCATCTATGGGTATGACATATCGCTTTAATAAATCAGTGGCCTTAGAGCTTTTTGCAACATCGGTAATGATTACCAGTGACTTTACTTTCTCTCTCGACTATCCGATTGATTCTGCGGTTGTAGGTGGCACAACTTATACAGATCTTGATGCAAACGCTGAAATCAATTTTACTTATGACAATGCCGCATCTGGAGATTATGTCATTAATTCAGTTGTTATCGCATATAGATTCCTCTTCTAAGATAGTATGACGACACGTTTATACATAAACTTTAGGCCTAGTGATGACATAATTATCTTAGATAAAAAGCAGGTCAACTATCTCAAAAATGTCCTACGGTTAAAAGATGATAGCGATGTCGCAATCTTTAATGACAAAGATGGTGAATATACCGCTATCTTTAAACAAGATAACGGTAATTACTTTTTTACGATATCACATCAAAACAAAGCTTTTACCAAGCCAAAACATTTAAGCTTATGTTACGCCCCAGTCAAAAACGTTAAAACTGATTTTATTGCTAAAAAAGCTGCTGAATTAGGTGTTACAGAATTGCAGCCCATTACCACCCAATATACCATCGTGCGCAAAGTTAACGAAGATAAGCTAAAACTTAGCATGATTGAAGGCGTTGAGCAGTGTGGTAGGATAGATTTAATCGATATAAAGCCCATCCTCTCTATCGAACGCTATTTAAAAACTTGCACCGACTCCATTATTCTTTTCTTTGATGAATCAGCAAATGGCTCTACACCTCAAGATGCCTTAGGAAAACTCGCCGAGGCACAAGATAAGAAGACTTATATCCTCATTGGCCCAGAAGGTGGATTTTCTGATACAGAGAGATCACTAATCAATACTCACCCAGACACCCTAAACATCTCACTTGGTCCTAGAATCCTACGTGCCGATACCGCAATGATTGCCGCTTGCTCTATTGTCAATTCATATTGCAGAAATTGGCAATAATACAGATGTGTTAACCATCTCATAAAACGATTATTAACCAGGTCTCTTGGCTATACAATCTCCCGACCCTACATAAAAATAATTGGGTACCAACCCTTGAATTCTGCATTTCACTCACTATATACATCGTTCAACAATTAATGAATTTGTAAGATATAATGACTGAAACAAGAAAATTTGGGGCCGAGATAGGCAAAGTTTTAAATTTAATGATTAACTCTCTTTATACAAATAAAGATATTTTCCTTAGAGAGTTACTATCAAACGCATCTGATGCATGTGATAAGCTACGTTACGAGTCCCTAACTAATGATAAATTAAAAGGTTTAGGTGAGAACCATGAGCTAGGGATCAACATTCATATAGATAAATCCCAAAACCAAATAGTCGTTACCGATACTGGTATTGGTATGAGCAAAGATGACTTAATAAATAACTTAGGTACGATTGCCAAATCTGGTACTGAAGAATTTTTAAAGAATTTCTCTGATAGTAATAAAAAAGACGTCGATCTTATTGGGCAATTTGGTGTTGGCTTTTACTCAGCATTTGTCATTGCTGAGAATATTGAAGTTATCTCTAATAAGGCAGGTGAAGATGGTTATTACAAATGGCAATCAGATGGCCAAGGCGAATTTACAATCAGCGAAGCAAAAGCTGAAGATGGTATTAGAGGTACTAAAATTATACTGCACTTAAAAAAAGAAGAAGGTAAATATTTAGATGGGTTTGCAATTAAAAATATTGTAAAAACTTACTCTGATCACATTCCTTTTACTATAACCCTAACAACTGACGAAGTTCCTGAGGAAGGTAAAGACAAAGCAGCAAAGCGGGATGCTGAAATCATTAATTCATCAAAAGCTCTTTGGACCAAAAATAAGTCCGATATCACAAAAGAAGAGTATACAGCCTTCTATAAATCTCTGGCACATGCTGTAGATGATCCAAGCTTAGTACTGCATAACAAAAATGAAGGTATTATTGAATATACGAATTTATTATTCGTACCATCAAGCCGTCCTTTCGATTTATTTCATCCTGATCGCAAAACTCGTGTTAAACTTTATGTTAAGAAAATCTTTATCACAGAAGACAATGTCGCGCTTATGCCCGCATATTTAAGATTTGTTCAGGGAATTGTAGATTCCGAAGATTTGAATCTAAACATTTCACGCGAAACATTACAAAATAATGTAATCGTAGATAAAATCCGCAACGCTTTAGTTAAAAGGATTCTAACTGAATTATCACGTCAAAAAGATAAAAAATATGAAGAATATGTAAGCTTCTGGGAGAATTTCGGATCTGTCTTAAAAGAAGGATTATGCGAGCATTCTGGTGACAAAGACAAGTTATTTGATCTATGCCTATTCAAAACTTCTAAATCAGAAGGAAAATACATCTCTTTGAGCCAATATATTGAGAACATGCCGGAACAACAAAAGGATATTTATTACTTAATTGGCTCTGATCTTGACTCACTAGATAACAACCCTCAGCTTGAAGCTTTTACAACTAAAAATATTGAGGTTTTATACTTAATGGATCCAGTAGATGATTTCTGGGCAACTACTTTCCCACAATATAACGATAAAGCTTTTAAATCCTTATCACGTATCACTGATGATCTAGATGAAATCGGCGAAAAAACAGAAGATAAGGCCGATGCTAAGGCTAAGAATGAGAAGCTGGGTGAGGAGTTAAAAGATCTTAAAGAATTTGCTAAAGAAACCTTAAAAGATAATATTTCTGATATTCGTATCTCAACCAAACTAACATCATCCCCTGTATGCTTAGCAATCGGAGAAGGCGCTATGGACTTAAGAATTGAGCGTATGTTAATCGAACAAGGTCAATTAAAAGAGCCTTCTAAAAAACTATTAGAGCTTAACCCAAATCATAAGATTATAAAAAGCTTAAATAACTTGATTAAAGATGAAAAGAACAAATCAGCTGCAGCTGATATTCTTTTAACCCTTTACGATCAAGCTTGCATCATCGAAGGCGAAGCTGTGAAGAATCCTTCCGGCTTAGCTAAGCGTATTACCCAACTTCTTGAAAAAGTAAGTTAATTATTATGGGCCTGTCTTAAATCAAAATTGCAAAGATTTTTATTCTTAAGATCTTGGATTTTTTGAATAGCTAAAGCTATCCAAAATAAATTATACATCTTTTAAGAAGAAAAAAATTTGTGACTTTGATTCGAGGCAAGCCCATTATGTAGGATCGAGGTTCCTAACTTATTCACGGGCGGTACAACCCCGCCCCATAAGCGCTAACCAGAGCTATTGATAACATATATTCTTCATTGCTTACTTGCGTAATATATCGGACCCTCACCGAGACGCATCATCATGCCGCCTGGTGGCCAACTTAAAACAAATAGAAACACTCCAATCTCCTCAACATTTCGACGATAATTATGTATTTGTATCTTGCACTCACCAGAAGCAAGATTTTGCGTCTCTACAATATTTAATTAATATTGAGAATATCTTGCTAGGCATAGTTCTTTTGCCAATTATGGTTAACGCTTATGGGACCTCGCCCCTTATATGCTTTTGCAAATATAAATCTCTCTTGTTTTCGGACAGCAATGCACGTGGAACCTCCCCTGCAAAGGGTTTCCCTACAAATAAAAAAAAGCGCCCATATAGGACGCCATTTTTAAGTATTTTATGATAAAATATTCTATTTGTGTAGTTACGCTAATTTTTTACTAGATTTTTTACCTAAACAAACAGTATTGATCAAAGCCGCTGAAATTTCATACGGATCTGAGTTGGCACCAGGTCTTCTATCTTCAAAATAACCATAACCAGCAATTTCCACAGGCTTTGGAATACGAATAGAGCAGCTTCTATCTGCAGCACCAGCTGAGAAATCATTAATATCTGATGTTTCATACTCACCCGTTAAACGCTCATGCAACAAATGCCCATAAACAGCTATATGCTCTGCATGATTTTCTTCTAAAGCTATTGTAGCTTCCTTAATAGCCTGCAGGCCTGTCTTAGGATCTCTAGTTGCATTAGTTGAAAAATTTGTATGCATACCAGAACCATTCCAGCTACCTTTCATTGGCTTATTATCCAATGAAACTTCAACATGATAATCTTCTGCGATACGATATAATAACCATCTAGCCAACCATGTATGATCTGAAACATTAAGGATGCCAACAGCTTCGTCATCAAAACCCCTGTAACCGACCTGAAATTCCCACTGGCCAAGCATTACTTCTGCATTAATACCATAAATCAAAATACCCGCCTCAGCACAAGCAAGGTAATGTTCTTCAACAATGTGACGCCCTGATGCCTGTTCGGCCCCAACACCACAATAATAAGGTCCCTGCGGAGCTGGGAAACCCTTTTCAGGCCAACCTAAAGGCTTGCCATCACTATAAAGTATATATTCTTGTTCAAAACCACCCCATGCATTATGCTCATCTCCACCATTATCCAGAGCTTCTCTAAGCTTTGCCCTGGTGTTTGTTGAGTGGATTTCACCATTTGGTAAGAACACCTCACATAAAACCAAGTAATTACCTTCACCTCTTATAGGGTCTTTTACAAAATTTACCGGTTTTAAAATACAATCAGAATCATGACCATTGGCTTGATTAGTAGAAGATCCATCAAAGCTCCATTCTGAAAATTGATCTAATGTCACTTCACCGAGATAATCCCGGGCAAAGACTTTTGATTTTGATCTAACTAACGGAACTGGATTTGTGCCATCAATCCAAATATATTCTGCGATATGTATCATGGGTACCTCTAGGGTTAAAAAAACGCTTCCACCTTAGCAAGGTAAAACCCTAAATACAATCAAAAAATACCCTTGGTAAGAATCTTCTATGTACCAAGCTCAATATCAGCCTTAACAAGCCCTGTCTTGAATAAAAGTTATAAAGATTTTGATTCAAGACAGGAGCTTAATGGGCCTGTCTCACTGGTATTTATTACGTATTTATAAACAGGTTCATAACAATACAATAAAAAATCGCTGATTTTATATAGATATAAACGATCGCGCTAAACTAGCTTGCAAATAAATAGAGTGCTATCTTTTTACCATTTGAAAAATATCTTCTCGCGATAGTAGCTGTGGCAATACCATAGTTTCGCCTTGATCAATATAAAGATATAGTGGGATTCCAGACCTATCATACTTTGCAAGCAGAGCTGTTATTTCGGCATTGTAATGAGTCCAGTCTGCTTCAATATAATGAATCTCATTACGATTAAAGAACTCGATAACTTCACTTGTACCAAAACTCCGAACTTTATTATATTGACAAGTGATACACCAATCCGCCGTAACATTTATAAAGATTTTCTTATTTTTCAGCACTAATTTCTGTACTAATTTTTCGGAATAATCAGCAGTATATAAATATTGTGATGATGGTGAGCTTCCTGCGCTCATGCTCACGTGATTATAAAAACAATATGGCGCAAGAACCGTCAAAATGACCAGAGCTATCTTAAATAAGGGGTTATGTAATTTACCGATCATCCAGATAGTAAAAGTTATAACCAATAAAGTAATTATAAATAAGAATAACAGATCCGTATTAGTTAAGTTATTGAAAATCCACAATAACCACACCACAGTTAGGTAAAAAGGAAATGCTAAAAATTGCTTAAAACTAATTAGCCATTTGCCAGACCTGGGAATAAAGCGAATAAATACCTCGCTTAATGAGATCAGTATTACCGGTAGCGCTAGGCCAAAGCCCAAAGCCAAAAATATCAGATAAATAACAGCATTGGCCTGGGTAAAAGCAAAGCCTATTGCCGCAGCCATAAAGGGCCCAGTGCAAGGCGTGGCAACAATAGTCATTAACGCTCCCGACAAAAAGCTATTTACGGATTCGCTACTCGATTTATAATTCGCGTTAGATAAGTAAAAATTATTTAACGTAAAAATATCGCTAAGATTCAGCGCTATTAAGTAAAATAGCATTATCAAAAATCCAACAAAATAAGCTGACTGCATATGAAAGCCCCAGCCAATAGCAAAGCCTGCTTTTTTTAATAAAATAATCAAAACAGCAAAAATAACAAAACTAACCTCTATTCCCAAGAGATAGAAAAAGGCTGATCGCTTGATTTCAGATAATTTCTTATTTTTGCTATTTGCTATATGCAGACATTTAAGCGATAAGACCGGAAATACACATGGCATGAAATTTAAAATTATTCCGCCAATAATTGCATAAAGTATTAATTTTGCTAAATATACAATATCTAGCGACAAATCAGCAGGATATAGCAAATCCTGATCATACTCCGCTTGTATATCAATACCTCCGCCAGAAGTCTGCAAGACACCTACTAATTGATCAACCTCTCTATCATTATCATACGGAAATTTAAAATAAATTTGATCTATAACTTGACTCACCTGCTCCAATTCATATTTTAGAAATGAATGAGTCTTAGGAAAGAAATATAGCTGAGTTAGGCTGGGTATGCTAGCCTTGTCGATAGCCAATACAACAAAATCATCCTCTATATTAAACCGGGCATTAGTGATAGTATCACGAGGGAAACTCTTTTGACTCTGAGCAAGTAACTCGCTATATTCTGCATTGACTACTTTATCCTCTGCAATTGTAATCTCGAAATCTAGATCCATGAACTCAGGAATGCAAATATCCTTACAAACCAGATAAGCCAGCTCTAGATTAATTTTATGCCCGCCCTTTCTTAAATCTTTATTGAGCTCTAAATTATAATTAATATAAAACTTGTCATGATAACCGTAATTAACAAGATTATCGAATGCTATGATTTCAGGGATTTGTGATGTTTGCCCTATAATTTTTGCATTCTCCTGCGCCCTAATCTCTAAAGTCACTGGATAGCCAGAATCCCCCGGGTTCTCCCAATAACTATGCCAATTCTCCCGTAAATCTAAAGTAAGCAGCAAATTAATACTGTCGCCCGCTTGGCTTTGCAAATATTGTGGCGTTAATGTAATTTCAGCATAATTGCCACTAGTATGATTACCAGATTCTTGTGCCGTAATAGGTGTGACAAATAGCCCCAAACAAATAGCGAAATATGTAACTAGGGAATATATATGTTTTATCATGACTTGCGCCTATATAGGTTATCTAAGGATGGGAATTCTTTATTACGTATATCCTGGCTGAACTGAGAGATAGCTTGATCAAAAATTTCATTACCATTGATATATGTTTTAGCAAATTTAGGCGGCTTCATTTTATAAGTTAAACCCAAAATATCATCAGATACTAAAACCTGACCATCACATTCATCAGATGCGCCTATACCAATAAAAATACTCGGTTTATCCTGCATTAAAACATCTGCAAATTCTTTATAAACACACTCTATAAAGATAATACCTACACCTATTTCTAATAGCAAATCTAAATCATCCTTAATTTTTTGTTGCTCTAACTTGACTTTGCCTTGCACGGTATATTTCTTATCTTGGCCGAATTGCTGTGGTAATAAACCGATATGCCCTACAATCTGAATATTATTTTCTTTCAAAAAACGCAGGCTTTCAGATATTTCAGTACCCCCTTCCAACTTCACAGCATCAGCCCCTGTTTCAGATAAAAGCCGCTGCGCATTACTCAAAGCTAAATATTTATCAGACTCATATGTGCCATATGGCATATCAACAATAACAAAGTTAGTATCCGATGCAGCATCACAAACTGCCCTGCCATGATTAACCATCATATCCAAGGTCACACTTTTAGTATCACTGTGACCATAAATTGTCATCCCCACCGTATCGCCAACTAAGATAATATCGGCATGAGCAGCGCAGATATGAGCTATTGGAGCTGTGTAGCATGAAATCGCAACAATTTTTTCCTGACAATGCTTCTTTTCCAATAAAGCTCTCATAGTTTTAATAATATTCAGGTTAATAAGTAGCACATCACTGCTTTTTGTACATGTAATCTATTTTCTGCTTCATCAAAAATAACCGACCCAGGGCCATCAATAACCTCTGTTTCGGCTTCCTCTCCTCGATGAGCTGGCAAGCAATGCATGAACAGAGCCTGTGGCCCAGCCAGCGCCATTAACTCTCTAGTCACTTGAAATGGGGCTAAGGCTTCCATACGCTCATCCGCATCCAGATCTCCCATTGATACCCAACTATCTGTTGTAACAAGATCAGCATTCCGACATGCGTCTGCAGGATCATCTGTAATTGTAATATTTGCATTATAGCTAGCTGCCAAGTCCAATGCTACTTTATCCGCTGCATACTTACTCGGTACAGCAATATGCAAAGCAAAATTAAATTTATGACTCGCTTCAATCCAACTAGTACAAACATTATTACCATCACCGATCCACGCAACTTTCTTACCCTCTATAGAACCACGATGCTCTGTATAAGCCATAATGTCTGCTAGGATCTGACAAGGGTGATTATAATCTGTTAAACCATTAATCACAGGTATTGTCGCATTTTCCGCAAATTTAAGAACATCTTCATGACTATTTGCTCGAATCATCACAATATCAGCATAACGCGATATTACCTGAGCCGTATCTTCAATGATCTCACCGCGACCAAGTTGCGACTGATCACTGCTTAAAAAAACAGCATTCCCGTCTAGTTGATTCATACCAATCTCAAAAGATAACCTCGTCCGAGTAGAATTTTTTTGAAAGATCATAACCAATTGCTTATTATGCAATAATGACTGATATGGGTTTTTCTTTAATAAAATAGCCTGATCAATAATACCTTTTAGCTGATCTGCTGTAAAATCATCATAAGTTATAAAGTTTGTTTGCTTAGTCATTTAAACCCTCTGCCTTAAATTTAGTTAACGCATTACGGCATCTTTTTATACCAAGAGCAATATCTTCTTCTTTTATAATGAGCGGAGGCATAAAACGTATTACATCATTGCTGGCAGGCACCGTCAAAACACCTTCTATTCGCAGACTATCGGCAAGCTTGATATAGTTATTTTTAATTTTAAGCCCCAATAAGAATCCCAAGCCTTTAACTTCAGTAATTATTTCAGGAAATTCTCTTTGCAGCTCAACTAAACTAGCTTTAAAAAAATCACCACCTTTAATAACATTTTCTAGAAATCCATCACTTAAAATTTCATCAATTATACAATTCCCTACACTCATAGCCAAAGGGTTACCTCCGTAGGTACCACCATGACTACCTGGTATCATGCAAGATCCATATTCTAGGTTAGTAATACAAGCACTTAATGGGAATCCACCCCCGATACCCTTCGCAGAGCAAATAATATCCGGCTTAATATCATGCCACAAATAATGAAATAACTTTCCTGTCCTACCAACCCCACATTGCACTTCGTCCAATATCAAAGCAATATTGCGAGCTTGACATAATTTACTAAGGCTTTGTAAAAACTTTTGCGAGAAAACATTGATGCCACCCTCGCCCTGAATTGGCTCCAACATAATTGCTGATGTTTGCTCGGAGACATATCCTTCAACAGCCTCTATATCATTATGGTGCACCGATGGGATCACGGTAAACCCTGGCAATAACGGGGCATAACCTTGCTGATACTTTTCCGATCCAGCAGCAGAGATAGCTGCAATCGTACGCCCATGGAAAGCATGTTCGAAGGTTAATATCTCTGTTTTATTGGTATTATTATCATGGTTATATTTTCGAACTATCTTAATTGCAGTCTCAACTGCTTCTGCCCCAGAATTACAAAAATAAACATAATCAAGCCCGGTATTATCGACTAACTTTTGCGCTAATTGCTCTTGTCCTGGAATTTTATACAAATTTGACACATGCCATGGGAAAGTAGCCGCATCTTGCAGTGTCTTAACCAATGCTGGATGATTATGACCAAGAGAGTTTACCGCCACTCCACTACTAAAGTCTACATACTCCCTGCCGTTATCAGCATAAAGATACGCCCCCTTGCCTTTAACAAAGGAAATATCACATCGATTATATACGTTAAGTAATGGGCTAAGCATGATAATAAAATATTATTAGTTGCAAGTTATAAATAAAAAATTTGTAGGCACATTATGGTAACATCATGCATCTACAAAGAAGAACCTAAATCACAAAATACTTAAATAAAAAATTATTTAGAACTAGAACGGTATCTCGTCATCAAACTCATCTTCAAAATTTTGGAGATTAGTATCCTTGTTATTTTTTGGAGAAGCAGCTGGGGCCGAATTAGAGTTATTGCTTGGCGAATAACCTTGGTTACCACTAGGGCCACTAGCGCCACTAGCGCCATCTAGCATAGTAAAATTCGAGTTAAAGCCTGTCAGAACAACTTCTGTTGTGTATTTGTCAGCACCATTATTATCAACCCATTTGCGTGTTTGCAAAGCTCCCTCAACATAAACCTTTGCGCCCTTCTTAAGATATTGCTTTGCAATATTGACAAGCGCTGGGCTAAATATTACCACACGATGCCACTCAGTTTTGTCCTTACGCTCACCAGTATTTTTATCTTTCCAGCTTTCGGTAGTCGCGAGAGAAAAGTTAGCAATCTCTTTACCATCTTGAGCACTCCTAATCTCAGGATTGCCGCCCAAATTACCAACTAAAATAACTTTATTTACTGAACCAGCCATCTTTAATACCTGCAAATATTTATTATAAAAAAACTTTAAACTTATGATTCTATAGACTATAAGTGGCTGGAGCTTATATGAAGTTTGCCAGTATTCAAGTTAATAAATCGAAAAAAATATCGAGATATGTCAAGTAAAGAACTAATCATTAATCAGGCAAGAGAGCATAATCTAAAAAACATCAGTATCAAGATCCCAAAAAATCGTTTCATCGTAGTAACAGGCCCCTCTGGCTCTGGTAAATCATCTTTAGCCTTTGATACTATCTATGCAGAAGGACAGCGCAGATATGTAGAGAGTCTATCAACATATGCCAGGCAATTTTTAAACCTACAAAACAAACCAGATGTTGAATCAATAGAAGGGCTATCCCCTGCGATTGCTATTGATCAAAAAACTACATCTAAAAATCCCCGATCAACAGTTTCAACGGTAACGGAGATTTACGACTATATGCGTCTGTTATTTGCACGTATTGGAGTTCCAATCTCACCAACAACCGGAAAGCCAATCGAAAGCCAGTCAGTAACAGATATGGTTGAGCGCATAGAAAAATATCCCGTTGGCACAAAAGTTTATTTGCTAGCACCAATCGTCAAAGGTCAAAAAGGTGAGCATAGAAAAGAGCTCGTTCAAATTAAGAAACAAGGTTTTCAAAGACTACAAATCGATAACGAATTTTACGAAGTCGAAGAATTGCCTAAAATCGACAAAAATAAAAAGCATAATATTAAAGTATTGGTCGATAGGTTAGACATAAAAGAAGATATGGACAATAGATTAGCCAGCTCTATTGAAACAGCTCTGCGCTTGTCTGATGGCCTTTTGCACATCCAGTTGGTAGAAGTTCCTGAAGGCGAAGAAAAAGAAAACTTCAAAACTGGTGATGTCATCAGTTTTTCTGAAAAATTCTCATGCCCTGACTCAGGCTTTTCGATTGATGAAATAGAACCAAGATTATTCTCTTTTAACTCACCTTACGGCGCTTGCGAGTCATGTAATGGCTTGGGAACCGAATATTATTTTGACGAAGGACTTATTGTCCCTAATGAGGAAATTTCAATCTCAGAAGGAGCTATAGCACCTTGGCACCAAATGCAAAATAAACATTATGGGCAAGTGCTAGAAGCATTATCTGAGCATTATGACTTTAGCTTAGAGACTCCTTATTACAAATTAAGCGATGAGATCCGAGAAGGACTCATGTATGGCTCAGGAACTAAAGAAATTAAATTTAGATTCCATGATGGCCTGCGCATGCAAACCATCAAAAAGACTTTTGAAGGCGTTATACCTTACTTAGAAAGAAAATTAAAAGAAGCCGGTACAGATTGGATCATTGAAGATTGCGAAAAATATCAGAATGTTACACGCTGCAGAAAGTGCAAAGGTTATAGACTTAGGCCAGAAGCATTATGCATCCAAATTGATGGTTTTCACATTGGTCAAATAACGGCCCTTACAATAGAAAATGCTAGTAATTGGTTTAATGGTCTAAATGATACACTAAATCCAACCCATCTACAAATTGCAGAGCGTGTTTTAAAGGAAATTGTTCGAAGATTAGGCTTCCTTTTGGATGTTGGCTTAGAATATTTAACTTTGGATCGTCACGCTGGCACCCTATCTGGTGGTGAGAGCCAAAGAATCAGACTAGCCTCACAAATAGGTTCTGGACTAAGTGGCGTGATGTACATTTTAGATGAGCCCTCTATTGGCCTACATCAGGCTGATAATTACAGGTTGATTAACACCTTGAAACATTTACGCGACCTTGGTAACACCGTAATTGTGGTTGAGCATGATGAAGAAACCATGATAGCAGCTGATTACTTGGTTGATATTGGACCTGGAGCTGGCGTTTATGGTGGTAGAGTAGTAGCTGAAGGTACTCCTGAAGAAATTATAAAAGTACCTGAATCAGTCACTGGTAGGTATTTAAGCGGTGCTGAATTCATCTCAATTCCCAAAGAACGTCGTATTCCTAAAGGCAATAGATCTATTGAAGTTATTAATGCTCATGGTAATAATCTACAAAATATTAACTGCAAGATTCCTGTAGGATTATTTACTTGTATCACCGGTGTATCTGGTGGTGGTAAATCCACTTTAATCATTGAAACATTATATCGCGCCGTAGCTAAGAAATTAAACGGCACTAAGGCCTCCCCGGCTCCTCATGATGAGATTAGAGGCTTGCAATATATTGATAAAATAATAGAGATTGATCAATCGCCGATTGGTCGAACTCCTAGGTCAAATCCTGCAACTTATACAGCAGCATTCACGGCCATTCGTGACTGGTATGTCAACTTACCTGAATCTAAGGCTCGTGGCTATAAAGCTGGTCGCTTTTCATTCAATGTAAAGGGCGGTCGTTGTGAGAATTGTCAAGGTGATGGCTTAATCAAAATTGAGATGCATTTCTTACCAGATGTTTACGTATTATGTGATGTTTGCAAAGGCGCTCGATATAACAAAGAAACTTTAGAAATAAAATATAAGAACAAATCTATCGCCGATGTGCTTGCTATGACTGTTGAGGAAGCTATGTATTTCTTTAAACGGATGCCTATCATCCGAGATAAGTTCGAAGCATTATATGAAGTAGGTCTAGGTTATATGAAAATAGGCCAATCCGCCACAACATTATCTGGTGGTGAGGCTCAGAGAGTTAAGCTTGCTAAAGAATTATGCAAGAAAGCTACTGGCAGAACTTTATATATCCTTGATGAGCCAACTACTGGTCTTCATTCTGTTGATATCAAAAAATTACTACGCGTGTTACATCGTCTAGTTGATAGTGGAAACACAGTACTTGTTATTGAGCATAATATGGATGTTATTAAAACTGCAGATTGGGCCATTGATATTGGACCACGTGGTGGTGACAAGGGTGGAAAGATTGTAGCTGAAGGTACTCCTGAAGAAATATCTACTAATCCAGAAAGTGTTACAGGTGGATATTTGAAGAAATATCTAAAAAAGAATATCAATCTAGCTAGCAAGCAAAATGACTCAGCCAACGATGCCTTAGCTAACGACGACGCTGCATAAGACTCTAATAATTGCGGCTAATATCAAATCTGGGCCAACCCTTATTATACAGATTAAACACTAACAGGCTGTCTCGCAATTATAATTGCGAAAGAGTTTGTCGATAAAAGTTTTAGATTTTTTGGTAAAATTTTTTTAATAGCAAAAACTATTTGAAATAAATTATACAAATATAATACATATTTTAAGAAGGAAAAAATTTGGAATTTTGATTTCAGGTGATAGAAAAACTTACATAGACTAACAATCTCAGTCCTTACGCCGCCAACGCAATTGCAATTGCATCAGCCTCATCATCATATTTAACCTGAGCCTTAGGCATTAGTAAAGTTATCATCTTGAGCATCTGATTTTTATCCGCGGCTCCTGATCCAGTAAGTGATTTTTTTATATATTTCGCTGTAAATTCAGACACTTGCAAATCATGCATAGCCAGACAAGTCATTATCGCTCCCCTAGCGCAACCAAGCTTTAATGAAGTCGCAGGATTCTTATTTACGAAAGTTTCTTCTATAGATGCACTATCTGGATTATATTCGCTTATCACATTTGCAACAGCTTTATAGATAACCTTCAAACGCTCAGGCAGCGGTGTTTTGCTGTCAGTTTTAATAATCCCAGAAGCTATATATTTATTGGTATTACCTACACGCTCAATCACCGCCCAACCTGATTTAGTTAATGCTGGATCAATTCCAAGTATTCTCATTATAAACTCTTAACTACAGAGGATGCCCTTGTGGCCGCCCGTTTTTTAGCAAATACATATATTCCTTGTACCAGGGCTAGCATAAGGTTAGCCCCTACGATATTATTCATCATCCTTATCACCCTCATCTTCCGGAATATTAGCATTTGTGTAAAAGTTTTGAACATCGTCATCTTCCTCAAGCAAATCTATAACTTTCAGCATAGTGTCTGCCTTAGAGGCATCGATATCGATATTATCCTTCGCTAACCACTCAATGGCAGCCGATACTGGGTCACCATATTTTGCAATTAAACTATCACGAATCTCTGGGTAACCATTTATCTCGGTTTGAATCTCATGTAAATCATCATCAGATTCTACAGAATCAGCGCCAAGCAACACAGCTTCTTCAAAGATTTCATCATCGGATGCCACCGATTTATTAAAACGAACAACACCTTTATGCTCAAACATAAAGATGACAGAACCATTCTCAGCTAAAGAGCCACCATTCTTAGTAAAAAGCGCTCTAACTGCAGCAGCCGCGCGATTACGACTATCAGTTAAACACTCAATAACAAAAGCACTGCCCGCTGGACCATATGCCTCATAACGAATTTCTTCGTAATTATTAGCCTCTAAATTACCGGAACCTTTTTTAATAGCATATTCAATACGCTCCCTCGGAAGGTTAACGGACTTGGCGGCAATAATCGCCGACCTCAGTCTCGCATTACCATCAGGATCAGCTCCACCCTTTGCAGCTACTATTAACTCCTTAGCAGCTTTACTAAACAACTTTGTTCTTTTTGAATCTTGCGCTGCTTTTCTATGCTTGATATTTGCATATTTTGAATGTCCAGCCATGTTACTATTTTAAAGCGTTATTAATATCATTGATCAAATCATCTACATGCTCCAGACCTACGGAGAATCTCATTAAACCATCTGTAATGCCAAGCTTAATACGCTCCTCTGCTTCAATATTTGAATGCGTGGTTGTACCTGGATGCGTAATTAGGGATTTGGAATCACCTAAATTATTTGAGATATCAACTAGAGTTAATTGGTTCATAAATCTAAAAGCTTCGCTCTTCCCGCCATTAACCTCTAATCCTATCATAGATCCACCAGATAACATTTGCTTCTTCGCTAGATCATGTTGCGGATGTGACTTTAAGTAAGGAAAAATAACCTTAGATGTTTTGGGATGTGATTCTAAAAATTCTGCTAATTTATGAGCATTCTCACATTGCTTCTCAACACGAAGCGTAAATGTCTCTAGGGATTTAGTCACACACCAAGCATTAAAAGGCGATAATGCGGGACCTGTATGACGATGAAACGGAAGGAGCTGTTCCTGAATAAACTGAGTAGTTCCAAGAACGGCTCCCCCTAACGTTCTCCCTTGCCCATCTATATGTTTAGTCGTAGAATATATAACTATATCCGCTCCTAAATCAAGAGGTTTCTGCATTAAATTCGTTGCAAAAATATTATCAACTATAAGCTTAATGTCACTTGCTTTACAAATCTTTGCCAAGCCTTCAATGTCGACCAAATCAAGTGTTGGGTTAGAAGGAGTCTCTATAAAAGCTAGGGTTGTATTATCTTGAATTGCCTTTGCAAAATTATCCACATCACTTCCATCAACTAACGTGTAGCTAATATTATAATTAGGTAAAATTTGGGTAATAATGTGATAACAAGAACCAAATAAGACTTTATTGGCAATAATATGATCTCCTGCTTTTGCCTGACACATAATTGAAGCAAATACCGCGGCCATACCACTAGCCATCACACAAGCAGATTCAGCCCCGGACTCAAGTAGTACCAAACGGTCTTCTAAAAGTTTTAATGTTGGATTAACATAGCGCGAATAAACATATCCAGGATCTTCACCATTAAATCGACTCTCTGCTGTTTCCGCATCATTATAACAAAATCCTGAATTTAAAAACAGTGCTTCTGATGTCTCGCCAAAATTGGTCCGAAGAGTGTCGCCCCGAATTAGTTTGGTTTCTAAATTTAGATTATCATTATCTAATTTTTTATTTTTATAATTGCTCATATCCTTTGTAAATAACAGAAAAAAACAAACCTGCCATAACCAGCCATAAAAACAAGCAGAAATCATGCCACAGAAGCGGACCCGTGTGCTCGCCCAGATAACAAGAGAGATCTAAATGTGTTACAAGACGGTCTGACACACGGGTCCGCCCCTGCAATATTACATCAATCATCAATTGACTGTTAAAACAAAGTTATTAACAATTCTAGCAAGCCCTTTAACCATTAACCTTGGCAAGAAAGATATGAAGCAGAAAAAACCAATAATAGGCATTCTCTTAGATTGGGAAGCGAGTGGCAGCTTCTCTGACTTTCCCTATTTTGCGCTGCGTACTCATTATATTGATGCAGTTAGATTAGCCGGCGGGACTCCTCTTCTTGTACCCTATGGTGATAGTAACTCGGCATCAGAATATTTAGATATAATTGATGGCCTATTAGTCCCTGGAGGTTTTTATGCAATGCCAGATAACTGGTATGAGGGCAAGGCTGAACAATCACCCTATCAAGAAACTCCGCGCTTTGAGTTCGAAAAATCAATAATCACAAAAGCACTTGAAATAAATTTGCCAATGCTATGTATTTGTGGTGGCATGCAAGTATTAGCCGGATTATTTGGCTGTAAACTAACCTCCGATGTGAATAATATATCTGCTACAAATATTGAACATTTTGATCTCACAAAAGACCATAATATCAACATTGAGATAAACACTATTTTGCATAAAATTGTAGGAAAATCAGTTATATCCACCAACTCCCATCATCAGGAAGCTATTGCCTCTGTAAAAGACCCTATCATCACCTCAGCCAGAGCAGAAGATGGTGTCATTGAGGCAATTGAGCTCCAAGATAAGAAATTTGTTGTCGCCATACAATGGCATCCCGAAATGCTCTGCGCCAAATCAGAACAAATAACAAATTTCAATCCACATTATCTAATTTTTAAGGAGTTTATTAATGCAGCTAAAAGTTAATCGTCCCAAGATATGGCCAGATCTACAAAGTGAGAAGAAAGTCTATCTAATCTCACCAGCATATCCAAATAGCGATGCCGAGATAGCAGAAATGGTACTATTTTTAAGAAGCCGGGATGTAGAGACAATATTATTTGACTTCCCAAATAAGAATACAGATCCCTTCTTAGCCCATAGTGATGAGATGAGATTGGCTGAACTCAGAAATGCCTTATATGGTAATGAATCAAACATCATCATGGTTACCCGAGGCGGATATGGATTATCACGTCTATTGCCGCAATTACTCAAATCAGATCCACCTCAAACCAATAAACTACTAGTTGGCTTTAGCGACATTACGTCCTTGCATTTGCTATGCAATAATCACTGGGGCTTATCTAGCCTACATGGACCAACTCTCAGTCAATGCGCCAAAGGATCAATCAATAAAGAAAGTGTAGATCACTTATTTAACATCCTAAATAATCAAAGCAAAACACTTTCCTACTCTATCACACCCTTAAATAGTCTAGCAAAATCTATCAAACCAGGAGCTGAGTTACCTCCCTTATTAGGCGGCAATTTATCATTAATCCAAACAAGTATAGGAACCACATGGGATATAGCCAAGCCATCTCCCTTCTCTATGTTGCTCGAAGAATATGACGAACCTGCCTACGCTCTTGACAGATCCCTGAGGCATTTACTCAATGCAGGGAGCTTTAGCCATTGCCAAACGCTATTCATTGGAGACATCAGTCAAAAGTCAGGCAGCCCAGAGAGTGATGCTACAAACCATGTCATTGAAACATTCATTCCTTTATTAAACATCCCTGTATTTAGGATCAAAGACATTGGCCACAAACAAACAAATCTGGCCATCCCTCTTGGGGCACCCATAAGCATATCATACTGATTTTACGCAACCCTCATTCATTTTTATCGTAGGGGCGGGCTCCCCTCGCCCGCACTAGACCGAGCTCGATGCTTCTAGGCGGGAAAACCCCGCTCCTATGATTCTTTGTTTAAAAAAATATTAAATTCATTTTTTATTGCGCGCCGAACCCTTGTTATACCAATTCCCATCTTAAAAGCGGTTCTAAGATGGGGCGCTCTAAGGCCGCGTATGCCTTACGCTACGCGGAGGATTTGCCTCTCGGGCAAATCCTCATACCAACTCACAAAGATGGGATTTGGTATTATACAAGGATGTTTGTCGCATAATTCTGTTTTTACTCTTGGCAGTAATGACCCGCGCGCTTGCACTGATACAAAAAAGATCTACATTGCTTGAAGACGGGCGAGCGGCAGCAGGCTGTGTCGCAATATAAAGTACCCACTTCTTGCATAATAACTTATCTTATAATATATACAAAATATCAAATTTTCAAAAGGGGTTATAGCTCAGTTGGTAGAGCGCTTGCATGGCATGCAAGAGGTCTCGGGTTCAACTCCCGATAACTCCACCATCATTTTTACACAAACCCCTCTCTCTCGTATTTTTCTAATATTCTACATCGAGGCTGCAAGCCGAGTATTAGTGGGCTTTTATACTTTTCTTAAGATCCTCACAAGAGGACACGGCGATTTTGTGTCCTCTTCGAATTTTGCTGGCTTCAAGCAATTTGTTTCGCGAAAGTGATCTTGGTACTCCAAGTGAATTTTTGATGCTTTTGTCGAAATTTTGACTATTTTTATTGCAGATATCAATCAAATGGATTCTGATTTATCTTTAATTATTTGCTAATAAAATATTTAAAATGAAGGAAATAACGATAAAAGCTATGAGAAAAGATCAGCTGGTAGAGCTGATTAATAATAGTATAAGAGACAAGTTTGCAGAAATTAATCAATTTTGTAGTTCATCAAAAGCTGCAAATAACCTATTAAATTCTACAGAAGCAAAGGATGGTGAAATTGGCTTGCTAGAAAAAGCAGTAAAAGAAATTTCTAATAAGTTAGGTAGCATCCAAGAGTACTATAATACAATATGCGAAGGAAATGAGGATGAAGAATCTTTTAAGACGCAATTAAAAGATCTCATAGAAAATTTTACCAAAACCAAAGAAGAGGGTGATAAGTTCAAGAAAGAAATATAGGGCTACGAAACAGAAGTTGATGAGGCAGGAGAGAAAGTTAAAGGCTTAATGGACAAGGTTAATGATTTTTATAATGAGCAAACTGAAAAATATGATGAGCTTTGTGAGTGAATTGAAACAGAGCTATTGTCAGGAGCTACAACTGCAAATTTAGCCGGTATTTTTAATAAAAAAGTTACAGAGTATAAAAATCAAAATTGGTTTTATAGCTTTTGTTTTGTGGTTTATTATGGAATGGCTAGCCCAGACGCAATTACAATAAATACATTTGAAAAATTATTGCTTTATCAATTGCTTAAGTTACCACTCATGGCTTTTGCAATTTGGGTTACAATGTTCTTTGGCAACAGAAGAGCGGAGAGTAAAAAGTTAGAGGAGCCTTATAAACATAAAGAGGTTCTGGCGCGAGCATTTATGGAATATAGAGAATCTATAAAGCAATTAGATGAAGATGATAGTAAGTTACTAAAAATTCACATGAACAATCTATTAAATGTCATGAATATTGATTCTGGTAATTTTTTAGATATTAAAAGAGATAAGCATCCTATAATTGATTTTTTTAGTAAAAAATAAAAACTTTATATTTAGCCTTATAAATTTTATTCTAAATCAAAGATTAATTCTGTAATAACAATTAAATTAATAATATTAAAACAATGAAAAAAGCTAAAAATTTAAACGAGGTAGCTGAACTACTAGAAATAGAACCGTCAGCTTTGGAAAGGAAGAGATCATCCTTATTTCCTACATCTGGCCAACCAGAGCAAATTCTTAGAAATATATTCCTATCTTGCTTAACCGCAGTAAAGCCTCTTAGAGAAAATTTACTAAGAAGTATATCAGGCAGCATAACCAATAAATCAGCAACCTTACATTCATTCGATGAAGTAAAAACCTCTGAAAAAGATAGGCCGGACAGCTTGATAGTAATTACTACAGGAAAGGGAAATCCAGTAATATCATGGGGAGCATTAATTGAGACAAAACTAAAGCAAGATTTATGCCCAGAGCAATTAAAAAGATATGCAAAAACAGCAAAAGAGTGGGGTTGTGATTTAATTACTATATCCAATGACTTGTCCTCAAAAATAACCAAGTTGGGAAGTTGTAATTATCACCATTGGTCTTGGGTGTATATAGAAAGAGTCATTTTGGGAATATTAGAAGAAAGAGAATCTCACGATCCAGAGCAAGTATACATCTTAGAGGAATTATTAAAATATATGGATAGTGACAAGGTAGATGTATCGCACTTCAATTCAATGGGTAAATTCTGGAAAGAGGATGCAAAAGTTATTAATGAAGATCACCTCAAAATAAAAAATGAACATATTGAAAGAGTATCTAGTTTATGGGTTCAAGAAGAAAGAGATATTTGTTTACAGGTCTATAAATCATCACTACGAAATAAAGACAGCAAAGATAATAAACTTAGCTGCTCAATTAAAATAGACACAAAACCTTCTAAAAACAGAAGTGATGAAATTATTGAAAACCTTAAAAACAAAAGAGAGCTGGAATCTACTTTTGTTTGCTTAAATACAAAACTAAGAACTTTACTTAATATTGATTTTAGATCCACAAGAGCAACAATAAAAGTTGCTGTAGAGCCAGAAAAAGAAAAGAAAGCAATTGGTCAAATTACCTCACTACTCAAGCAGCTAGATAAATCTGGTCTTGAGGACCAAATTAAAATTGGTGTTAAATATGGAAAAAGCAAAGAGGTATATTGTAGTTTAAAACAACTACAAAATGAGAGAGACGGCAAGTTTAAAACTTACAATACTGACGTCATTAAAAGAACTGAATCGATATCAAAAATCACTATCCGTCTATCATTGGATTTTAATAAAGCTGAGTTTTACAACCCTAAGAAATTTATTGAAATAATAGAAAATATGGTGATTGAGTTTTATGAGCAAGTTATTGTTACGATTTAAGCATAAAATTAAAACCCAAAAACCTCTTTTTGCTCTTCCCATAAATCGGGAGTGGAAAGATCTGGGGGAAAGGTCTGGTCACAGTTTGCTTAATTATTTGCATGACTAACTTTTTTGCTGGATAGTTACATACACTGTCCCCATATCTTCAAAAAATAAGCTACAAAGCCAACAGGCCTCTGCCTTCAGAGCTTATTCTTGCAAGTAACTTAATTGGTAAGCGTCCGGTGAACCCGGTCTATCTTAAAACTCAATCCAGTTTAAGATTCCATGGCAGCAAGTCTTCAATCTTTTTATGGTTATAGCCAGCAATTACAGAGAGTAGTTTATGCAAATATTTTTGCGGATTAATACTGTTAATCTTGCAAGTTGCGATAATTGAATAAATATTTGCAGCAACATCTCCCCCTTTATCAGAGCCAGCAAAAAGCCAATTCTTCCGACCAATGGCTATGGATCTCAT
>JABJNB010000084.1 GCA_018659145.1 Rickettsiales bacterium | reverse complement strand
TGAGGTGCTAGATACAAACATATAATTATCGTCAAAATGTTGAGAGATAGGAGTGTTCCGATTTGTATTTCTTATTTGCTTTAAGTTGCTCACCAGACGCATGATGATGAAATATAGAATTATGTAGAGACGCAAAATCTTGCGTCTCTGAGGTGCTAGATACAAACATATAATTATCGTCAAAATGTTGAGAGATAGGAGTGTTCCGATTTGTATTTCTTATTTGCTTTAAGTTGCTCACCAGACGCATGATGATGCGTCTCTACATTAATTAAGAGTATGAATATCTATCGTTATGGTTAGCTTGCGCCGGGAATCAATTGAGATGTTAGTATCTTGGAAAGCTGGCGAACACATGCACTCTTCCTGCGGAATTGAAAATGTAAATTAATATGATTTTCTGAAATTAGTATTTGCTTATAAGGATCAGAGCTTTTATCAATATCTACAAATTCATTATATATAATATAATCTCATGTTGGATAAATTCCGTAAAGCAACTCAAACAATTTATGTCAAAATATTAATTGTACTTATCATAGCCTCTTTTGCTTTCTGGGGAATAGGGGGGATGATTAGGTCTTCAGTTACTGATTTTGCAATTAAGGTTGGTGATTTCAAAGTTTCGCGTGCCATGTACCAAAACGAAGTGTCGAAGACTAATAATTTCTATCGTAATTATTATGGTGAATCACTTACCGAGGAAATGTTGAATACAATTCCATTTGGTGAGATAACAGCAAGTCGTTTAATTCGGCATTACTTATTATTACAAGAAGCTAAAGATTTAAATATTGCGGTACCAGATGATGCTGTTTTTGCGCAAATTTTTGCTAATCCTAATTATCTTACGGATGATAAATTTGATAAAAGTAAATTTGATGATTTCTTAGCAAAGAATGGAATTAGTGAAACCTATTACGTCAATTATATCCAAGAATATACCAGCGTTAATTTAATCCAAAGCCTATTTCAAACCTATAATAATAGTTATGACGAAGTTTCTGATTTAGTTTCTAGTTATTATAATCAGGAAAAATTGGCCGATATTTATAAGATTAATGTGGCTAGTTTAATTAATATGGAATTTCCAATAAGTGAATCTGAGCTTATTGAGTATCATAACAAAAATAGCAGCAATTTTATCAAGGCTGAATCTAGATCCATTCAATATATTGATTTGTCTTGTAAAAATTTAGAGCAATTTGTTACTTTAAGTGAGAGTGAAATTCAAACTGAATATGAAGATAGATCAACTGAGTTCTCTGTTGCTGAGTTGCGTGAGATTAAGCAATTATTTTTTGATGATGAGGAAAGTGCTAATTCAGCTTTGGCAGATATTGCCCAAGGTAGTTCACTTGGTGATATTGCTACAAAGTATAAAATTGATGATGCGGTGATTAATATTGGTGAAGTCTCAAAAGATCAGGTGATAGGTGATTTTGCTAAAGCGATTTTTTCAGCATCCCAGGGTAACTTTTCTGCTATTGTGAAAGGTCCTATAGGTTATCATATATTCTACATAAAAACTATCACCCCTGGTCAGAAGAAACCTTTATCTTTGGTTAGAGATCAGATTGTAGCTGGATTAACTAAGCAAAAATCATGCAGCCAAGCTTATGAACTATTTAATACGGTGGAAGATGAAATATCAGCTGGACATAATCTTGAGGAAATAGCGTATAATCATCAGTTGGTGGTGCAATCTAATGAGAATCTGGCTAAGGATTCAGAAGTTTTTGGTACTCTGGCTTTAAATTATGCTGATATTGGATCTTCGGTAATGCAAGAATTCTTTGCTTCTGCAAATAAAATGAAGAATGTAAGTAAGGTTGTAGGTAGTGATGTTTTTATAGTTTATAATGTCGATAAGATTATCCCAGAGAGGACTAAGACGTTAGATGAAGTTAAGGGCATTGTTACTAATCTGATTAAAGAAGATCAACAGAAGCAAGCTCTAGTTAAGTTAGCGCGTAATACTCATAAAAGCTTAGTTAATAAAGAAGATGTTGCCAATGCAAATACGCAATATCAGTTAATGCGTGATCAAAAGATAAACCGTCATTCTGTTGATTACACAATGGAAGTTATTGAGCAGGTTTTGGCTGCGGGAGTGGGAACTGTTTTGATGCCGATTTATGATACTAAAGGTGAATCCTATTTGGTAATTGATGTTAAAGGTAAATCTGCGCTGCCTGTAGATAAATTTGAAATGCAGCAAATTGGTCAAGAGGTGGCTAGGGATATGGATTCTACAATTAATAATTCTCTGCTTTCAGCTTATATTACATATTTGAAAAGCAAAACTGATGTTATCATGAATTTAAATCCTCAGTAAGGTTACATTAAAATTATGGATATAGTCCAGTTTCAGGATAATCTTAGAGCGGGTAAGAATTTTATTTTCTCTAAGACTATCACAGCCAAATCACTTGGCATTATGGCTAGTTTTCTTAAACTTAAACAGAATTATCAGGATATTATTTTTTGCGAATCTTCGGAGAAAGTTAAATCACGGGGGCGATATTCTATTATTGCGGTTAGTCCGGATAAGAAGTGGATTTTTCAAGATGAGGAAATCACACTCAAAAATCTTATAAGTGGGCAAGATCAAGTAGTTACAACAGAGCCTATTGCTCATTTGAAAGCGATTATTGCTGAGGATAAAATATCAGATTTTAACGGTTTACCGGTTATGGCGGCTGGTTGGTTTGGTTATCTTGGTTATGATATGGTGAAATATTATGATAATATTCAAATTCAGAGCAAGGGCGACATCATCCCAGATAGTTATTTTATCCGACCTGAAGTAATTTTAATTTTTGATAATTTGGAGCAGAAATTACATATCTCATTACCTATCTGGGCACAGGAGGTTCAAGCTAATGATTTGTACGAGAAAAAACATACCCTAATGCAAAAAATAGAATCCCACATCGTAGGGGCGGGCTCCTCCCGCCCGGAATCAATTAACATCGTAGGGGCGGGGTCCTCCCGCCCGGAATCACACGATAACTTCACCTCCTACCCCACCAAATCCGATTACATCTCCATTATAGCCAAATGCAAAGATTATATAAGGGAAGGCGAGGTTTTTCAAATAGTGCCTTCAAGGCGTTTTGAAACGGATTTCACCCTTGACCCAGCTTGTTTCTATCAGGCGTTGCGTGAGATTAACCCTTCACCATTTTTATTCTATTATGGCTTTGATGATTTTGTTATAACTGGCTCTAGTCCAGAAATAATGGTAAGAATCGACGAGGATAATGTAACTATCAGGCCATTAGCTGGTACTAGAAAAAGAGGCAATAGTGAAGCTGAGGATATTGAGATTGCGGAAGAATTATTATCTGATCCTAAAGAGGTAGCGGAGCATTTAATGTTATTAGACCTTGGGCGTCATGATGTTGGCCGGGTGGCGGTTAATTCGACAGTGAGGGTGCTGAGCCAAATGGTCATAGAGTATTATTCACATGTCATGCATATCAGCTCCACGGTGACAGGCAAGCTTCGTCCGGATTTAACGGCGCTTGATGCTTTGTTAGCTGGTTTTCCAGCCGGCACTGTAACAGGAGCTCCGAAGATTAGGGCTATGCAAATCTTAGCAGAATTAGAGCAGTTTAAACGCGGATTTTATGCTGGTTGTATAGGTTATTTCTCAGCCAATGGTGAAAATATGGATATGGCTATCACACTTAGAACGGCATTGATCAAGGATCAGAAATTATATATTCAAGCCGGAGCCGGAGTTGTTTATGATTCTGATCCGGTTGAGGAATATTTAGAAACCGAAAGAAAAGCCGCTGCGTTATTAGAGGCCTGCCGCCAAGCAATATTATATCAATAATATTGCATCGGGGCGGGGTCCTTGCGCCCTGCAATCATCGGGTTCGGAACCTGCATCGGGGCGCAAGGACCTCGCCCATACGAACATCAACCCAAATATTGTCCGCAAATAATAACCATTCCAAGGATCACACGGTAAATCCCCAAAACCCTAAAGCCCAAATTTGAGATTATTTTATTGAAGTTCCAAATAACAATATAAGCAACGATAAAGGAGGCTACAAAGCCAAGTAGCAGGATCATGCTGCTATCAAAGGTAAGATTATCGTAGTTTTTGACAAGATCATATGTGGTGGCGGCAAGGATTGTTGGGATGGCTAGGAAGAATGAGAATTTGGCGGAGGTTTCTCTATTTAGGCCAATAAACATACCACCAATAATTGTTGATCCCGCCCGAGACATGCCAGGTAGTAAGGCCAGAATCTGAAACATACCGATTGTCATAGATTTTTTAAAATTAACATCCTTGAGTTCATGAATTTGTGGTTTGGCTAGGATTTTATCGATAAATATCATAATCAAGCCACCCACGATTAGCGAGGCGGAGATAATGTTCAGATCGAAAATTTTTGCTTTGATAACATCGCCAAAAATACCACCAATTATTATGATTGGCATTAGGGCAATTAAGAATTTTAGATAAAAATCTCGATTTTCTTTTTGTTTTAATCCGAGGAGCGGGGTGAATAATTCTACTCGGTAAATAATGAAGAGAGGTAGTATAGCGGCGAATTGAATGATTATTTCAAAGCTATAATTAGGAATAATGTTAAATTCTAATAAATTGGAGGCAAAAACTAAATGTGCAGTGGATGATATTGGTAAAAATTCTGTAAATCCTTCGATGATTGCAAGGATTAAAGCTTTATATTCATTTAGCATATTAGCTTACTTTGAGAAGATGGTGCCTCTGGTCCGACTTGAACGGACACGTCCCGAAGGACAACAGATTTTGAGTCTATCGCGTCTACCAATTCCACCACAGAGGCCCTGATTTAATATAAATCTTTATACCAAAACTCCTGCGATTAAATAAACATCTAAACATGAATTTTGGTATAATTTTAAGATGGGGCGAGAGACCGGGCTTGAACCGGCGACCACCAGATCCACAAACTGGTGCTCTACCAACTGAGCTACTCCCGCCATATCTTAAAATTGACGTGCGAGCATAACTAAGTAATTTATTTTGAGCAAGTGATAAATTGTTGGTTTGTAAATAATTGAATCTATCGATAGATATATCGGGCGGGAGGACCCCGCCCCTACGTATTTTGCATATGTATTGTAATTTTGTAGGGGCGGGGTCCTCCCGCCCATGATCAAACAAAATGTGATGTTTTCGGGGTCTGAGGTGGTGGATGTATATACAGGTTGCAAATAATGGTTATGTCTACTATCTTGACCGCAAATTATAAATATAACTATGTCTGATATATCAAAAGTCATTTCGAAAATAAAATCCATGCATATACATGTTGGCCATAGTGGCATTAAATATGATCGGAATGATTTGTTTCTGTTACATTTTGATGATGCGGTTGATGTTGCAGCTGTTTATACGCGTTCTTCAATTACTTCGCCGACAATAGGATGGTGTCGCAATATTACGGCTAAAGGTAAGGCAAAAGCGCTTATTGTGAATTCTGGTAATGCTAATACCATGACAGGACAGCATGGCCTTGATGCGATATCCCATGTAAGCGAGAGCTATGCTAAATTGCTTGGTTGTCAAGCTGATGAGATTTTGGTGAATTCAACTGGCGTGATAGGTGAGCCATTGCCATATGAGAAGATTATTGATGCTTTGCCAAAAGCATTAGCAGAAGAGGCGTCAATTGAGGATGCGGCCCAGGCTATTATGACTACGGATTTAAAATCTAAAATTGCGCATCAAGTTTGTAAGATAGATAAAAGATCAGTTAATTTAGTGGCGATTGCTAAAGGCTCTGGCATGTGCGCTCCAAATATGGCGACCGTGTTATGTTATATTATTACCGATGCGACTATCCCAGCCCCAGTGCTGGATAAATTATTGCGTAGATCTATCGATAAATCATTAAATTGTGTTACCGTGGATTCAGATCGCTCAACTAATGATTCTACTATAATGTTTGCAACCGGTACTGGTTCCAAGCATAAGCATATAGGTAGTGCGGATGATAATGCGATTGCAGATTTTGCAGAAGCCTTGGACATTTTGTTAATTGATATAGCCAAACAATTAGCTGCGGATGGAGAGGGAGCTACTAAGTTAATTGAGATTAATGTTAGAAATTGCAAAAATAGTAAAGATTCTAAGGTGATAGGGCGTTCGGTTGCGGAATCACCTTTGGTAAAAACTGCAATTTTTGGTAATGATCCAAATTGGGGACGAATTGCTATGGCGATTGGTAAAGCCAATAAACCAGTTGATCTTAAAACATTACAAATATCGATTGGTGGATATGTTGTTTTTGCAGAAGATAAAAATCAAATGGACGAAGCTAGGGAAGCTGACTTGGTACAATATTTATCGGAATCAAAGCATGTATTGATAGATATTGATCTTGGTTTTAAAAATAGTGAGAGCAATTGCGCAACTTTTTATAGCTCCGATTTAACCGAGGAATATATTCGCATTAATACGGCATATCGTTCGTAGAACTTTTTTATATACGGCCGAAAAAACCCCGCCGGCCCCTATGAAAGGGGGCAGTTCGTAGGGGCGGGGTCCTCCCGCCCATCGGTCATCGGGTTCGGAACTTGCTTCCGGGCGGGAGGACCCCGCCCCTACGTTTAAAATTAACACTTGACGGGGTATAATAAAAGCAATAGAAAGCAATGCGCTGGCCGGGTAGCAAAGTGGTAATGCAGAGGACTGCAAATCCTCCATCGGCAGTTCGATTCTGCCTCCGGCCTCCATTTTACATAAGAATTCAGATGAGTATAGATTCCAAATCCCCGATTATCGTTGCGCTAGATGATACCGATATCAGCAAATTGCTTAATCTAGCTGAAGAATTAGCGCCTTACATGCATAGTTTTAAACTTGGTTTGGAGTTCTTCTCAAAATATGGACCAGAAGGTGTTTTAAAGTTCACGCAGCGCAATATTCCTATATTCCTAGATTTAAAATTACATGATATCCCAAATACAGTGGCAAAGACTGTTGAGCAGTTATGTGAACTTAATGTTGATATGCTTACCATTCATTTATCTGGTGGTTTGGATATGCTGCAAGCTGCTTGTGTTGCGCGGGATAAGGTGAATAAAAATACAAAATTACTTGGTGTTTCAGTGCTAACATCTTTGGATGATAGTGATATGAGGATGCTTGGGTGCCAGCTTTCTAGTCGTGGGCAAGTAGTTAATCTGTTTAATTTGGCTAATAAGTCGGGTATTGATGCTGTTGTGTGTTCGGCTCAAGAAGTGTCATTACTGAAATCACAGAATAAAAATAATTTAAAATTTATCACACCAGGTATCAGATTGCAGCATGAAATTAATGCTAATGAAATATCAGATCAAAAACGAGTTGTAACACCAAGTCAGGCCATTAAAAATGGCTCAGATTATTTAGTAATCGGCCGATCAATCACCAATAACCCAGATCCAGTCGCCATTTGCAAAAGCATATTAGCATCATTGGCGTTATGACCTCATAAGTTAATCAGTAGTTGTGAGATTACCACCCCGCTTCCGGGGAAGTCGGTGGTCGATGAAATCGAGCTCCGGAAGGGGGCTTTTACCAAAGATCATGTTTAATTCGTGATAAAAATAAAATTTTTATTTTTTGTTTTGAAAAATAAGAAATTTTCTATAGAAGCATTTTGTACCAAAAGTTTTTTATAAAGAAAAAATTACTTTATAAATTAGATTTGGTATTACAAGATATATTGGCGGAGTAGCTCAGGTGGTTAGAGCAATGGAATCATAATCCATGTGTCGGGGGTTCAAGTCCCTCCTCCGCTACCATTCCTTTCGCGCCTTGATGCGCATAAAATACAAATTTTTCATAAACATATAAGGAGCGGTGTTCCACATCTTTTGTAGGGGCGGGGTC
>JABJNB010000083.1 GCA_018659145.1 Rickettsiales bacterium | reverse complement strand
TATTTTATTAGATTCCGCCTGGATGTATAATGAGGAAGAATATTTTTATACTATGGTAAATGAAAGTACAAATTTCCACAAAAAAGCTCGGAAAATCACAATCGAGCAATTAAAGGAAGCTTCTATTCATGATGAAGCAATATTAAGAGCGGTAATTGAAAATAGTAATATCTACAACTCAGGTTTCGAAGTTAAACAAGCCCTAGAATCCCAACCGCTACGCCAGACTCCTGACAGAAAGGCAGGCGGAACAAGAGCAAGTGTCCAAACTACTCCTAATTCTAAAGTGACGGATCAAGCAGACGAGACAGTCATAGCAGAAAGAATGCGATCAACTTCGTTAGTTGATCCTATGTTAGAACATAAGGAAAATGAAGCTCAAGGTAAAGAAAATGCAGAACCCCTGCTTCCACTACCTCCTCCACTTAATAGAACAAGTTTGTCGAAACAAAGCTGGGATAGTGTTTGCGGCGATGATAGCCCAGAAACTTCAGGAGGTGAAAAAGATTCTAAGCACCAAGATCGTATGGCAGAGGATAAATTCAAAACCCCGACAAAAACTCCTACAGGCAGGTAAGCTCGGGAGCATTGCCATCACCTAGTAGGCGTAGTCTTCATACCATGCAGGAACTCGTCTATAGATTGATCATCCGAGTCCCCAGCACCAGCATTATACCAATTACCACCATTAGCATGATGGTATCTTACTTTAATATCCAACTCTTTAGCTATATCAACTTCTGCCTGCCCTATAACAAAGGCAGCACCAGGGCCAGAGGTAAGTTCCGTTCTGGGGCCATCTAAGACTAATCCCCTAGGCTCTTCTACGCCCTCTACGCTTCCAAAGACAAAATTATTTGCAGAGAGAAATGTCAAAAAACCCTCAAGATTTCCTTCTGGGATTTTTATACCAACTAATGTAAGGTTTTCAATATTAGGATTCTCTTGTAATATTTTTAAGGTAGCCTGATGAAACTTGTCATCTAGATAAAGAGAATCATTCTCACAATCAATCACAATCTCATCACCATCTATTTCCCAATCTAGCTCTAATACTTCTTCTGCCTCCAGCTCGGGATCCATCCCTTCTTCTCTATTTCTTCTCATCTCCCTTTTTCTTAATTTAAGGAAATTACTACCTTAATTAACAAAACAATCCAGAACTTATTTAGCAAATGATATTATCATTAATACTTTTGCAAAGCAGCAAACTAATACCAAATCCCATCTTTGTGAGTTGGTATTAGGATTTGCCCGAGAGGCAAATCCTCCGCGTAGCGTAAGGCATGCGCAGCCTTAGAGCGCCCCATCTTAGAACCGCTTTTAAGATGGGAATTGGTATAAACTCCACGTCACAAGGATTGATTGTAGAATTAGAACAAGATAAAAGCCCAAACCATAGCAGAATTAAGCAGAGCTAATAACACTATACTACTCCCAACATCCTTAGCAATTTTAGCCTTGGGATGCTGATCTAAACTTATGTAATCAACGATGGTTTCAATTGCAGTATTCATAAGCTCGCTAATCAAAACAAGAAACAAACTTCCTATCAGCAAGATTTTATGCGTAATGGAAACATCTAAGGTTATTGCAGTCGGCAAAAGAATTGCACATAGAAATAATTCCTGCCGAAATGCCGGCTCAGATTTAAACGCTGCTTTAAATCCAGCTAAGGAATAAAAAAATGCTTTAATAATGCGTTGCATAAAATGATTATTCTAAATTATCGTCTGTTAAAGGTTCACCGAATTTTAAATCAGCTTTTAGTTTCTTACCAAGAATATCATTTAATTTTCCCGGATTAATTCCATAAGAAGGTCTACGAATTATCAATGAATCCTTAGTCAAAATATCTCCAGCCTTTAAATCCTTAGTAATCCAAATTGACGGCCTAAAGATCAATGATTTTTCCTCTTTGCTAGTTCTAACATAACTAACCTCTCCCCTAGCCTTATAAGCTTTTTTTGTTTCGATAACAAGATCTCTCAATTCACTTGGCTCAAGTGAGAATGCTGAATCAACTCCACCATCATTTCGGTCCAATGTAAAATGCTTTTCTATGACAGTCGCTCCATAACTAACGGCAGCAACCGCAACACCAATACCCGTTGTATGGTCTGATAGACCCACTCTGCAATCTGGAAAACGTTTAGCCAAATCAACAATTGTAACAAGGTTAGCATCACTGCTATCTGCCGGATAACTACTTGTGCATTTGAGAATAGTTATGTCCTTAGCACCATGTTCTTTAGCGGTATTGTATGCTGTATTAATCTCATCTAAATTTGACATGCCTGTTGAGAAAATCATGGGTTTTCCCGTAGCTGCAACTTTCGCAATCAATGGCAGATGCACTATCTCAAAAGATGCAATTTTATATATGGGACAATCAAGCTCCTCTAGAAAATCGACCGCCGTCTCATCAAATGGACTTGAAAAAACAATGATGTTCAATTCTTTTGCCCGCCTAAAAATAGCCTCATGCCATTCCCATGGAGTATGCGCCTCATCATACAGATCATAAAGGTTACGGCCTTTCCATAAGCTATCCTTATCATTAATTCTAAAATACTCATTATCAACATTAAGCGTGATAGTATCCGCCTTATAAGTCTGTAATTTAACTGCATCCGCTCCAGCATTTGCAGCAGCATCAACTAAAGCCAAAGCACGCTCTAAACTTTGATTATGATTACCTGACATTTCAGCGATGATAAAAGGTGCGGTAGATATTTTCATAAAATTTTCTTTCTCAAATATACAAATTCATTATCTATTTTATCTTCTGTAAAACCCAACTTCTCATGGATCCTAATACTAGCAACATTAGAGTTTTGTACAGAAGTAGCAATAACTCTTATGGGCAAGATCTTTGCTTGCTTTAGCGCCAACTCACACATTTTGGTACCAGATCCTTTGGGGCATTCCTCACCCAGATAAAAACCCCAATCATATTTTTCTTGGGGCTTATCTATGAGTTTAAAATTAATAACACCTACATCCATGTCTCCATATTGGCAAACATAGTAACAGTGTGCACTACTTTCTAATATCCCTTCAAACCATCTTTTATGCTGGCTACGTTCAATAATATCACGATTGATCATTACCGACCTAACTCGATCAGAATTGCGCCAATCATATAACATCCAACAATCTGCTAATGTGATTTCTCTTAATTGATAATTCATTTATAAATGAAAAAATCGATAAATTTGAATTTCATTATATACCTTAATTATTGTAATTTTATATACGCCGCTGGGTAGATTTAGTCCAATCTTATATTTATAGGAGCTGCTTTACTAGATGAGGTAATTTCGAAGGGCAATCTAACATTTGAAAATTAAAATCATTATATATCTCAAGTAAACTAGATGTAATAGCTTTTTGCACAACATTTTGGCTATTGCCCAAATATCTTGCCATACCAAAATCAGATAGAGTCTGACATATCTCATTTTGATTATCAGCCAAAGATATAATAATAGCCGGTAAATTCAAATAACATCTCTCCCATGAAGTTGTGCCTCCAGCGCCTATAGATAAATCTGCCCAATTCATAACTTCTGCCATATTATCAACATAGGATTTATACTCAAATTTATGCTTAATGCAAAGATCCGTAATTTCTTGTTGGTAATTATTTTTGGCGCCAATTACGATCACATTAAAATTAGCGCACTCATTTTGATCAACTTCAAGAACCGCATTAATAGATTGAAGTGTAAAATTATCCAAATCTATACCACCAAAAAATATCAAAATATTTTTAACCTGGGAACGCTTTCGCTTCTCTATATCGTAAAATTGTTCTCGCAGAATTGCATAATTCTGGCCAAGGAATTTCTGGCTATTTGCCGGTACTAAATCATCATAACGATGCTCAAAATTATGATATAGATTTTGATCTATGATAATATCACAATCATGCGGCCTATTTGCTAGATCATCAATAACCACAATTTTATCAACAAAGCCTCTAATCGCCCTGTGCCATTTCTGATCTATTGAATAATGATCAATGATTAAAGTAATATTCGTGCCAAACTCAGCTAAAATTTCTTGAACCTGCATAACATCCTCTTCTAAGCTTACCTCAAACCAATTATCATATTCATTCCCAGACTTTGCCATTTCTGATTTAGGCTTAGGTAATAATTTTAACTCAAAACCCTCTTTGGTAATCCGCTCAGATATATTGCCGTCAAGATCACGACATATAAAAACTATCCGATCTCGATGCTTGCTTAAATACTTGGCCAAAGTCAAACATCTCATAACATGACCCGTGGCTATTTTAAATGAAGAATCAACTCTAAAAACAATAACCTTACTCATATTTTCTTCTGCTCTATATGTGCATTGATGTTCATAAGATCTGCATTTTGGGAAAATAATTTCAATATATCAGATGTCGTAAAATTCTTATCTCTAGGATAAAGCTCCTGATAGATTTTGGTTATCAACTCCAAATCTTCTTCTGTATCCAAAGTCCAGCGATGGAATGATAAATCCTGCTGTTGTTGATAATGCTTTAACTTAAATAATTTTGGGTGCTGATGAATATAAGGGGTTACATGCTCTAACTCTGGCTGAGACTTCGCCTCTAAATATGCGCGCTCTAAAGCTTTAAATGTCAAAATCTCAATATCTAATCCCCGAGGATAAGTACGCTCTATCGTATTTGACAGATAATCACATTCATTGGACGCAAAGTCTTTAAGCATATCTACAAGTAAAGCGCTATCCATCAATGGACAATCAGACGTTATTCTGACAATGTTTTTTGCATTACATTCTTGAGCCGCCCCGTAATAACGCTGTAATACATTCTGCTCGCTTCCAGCAAATGCTTTAATATTTAACCTCGCGGATAAATCTAAGATGGCCTTATCATTCTCGGCAGTTGTCGTTGCAATAATAATATTTTCTTTAGGGATACAAATAGTCAAGCGATCGATCAAACATTCCAAAGCTGTTTTACCCGGTGCAAGCTCTATTAAAACTTTGCCAGGCAATCTGCTCGATCCCATACGGGCTTGAATAATAATCTTATAATCCATTGGATATTTTTTCCACGACATATTCCTGCTGCGCTTTTTCCAAACCATAAAACATTGGTATAGAAATAGCCCGCTCATAATAATCTTCACTGACGGGTAGTGAGCCGTTTTTAAAGCCTAAAGTCTGATAATAAGGCTGTGTGTGAATTGGTATGTAATGCACATTCACACCGATCCCGGATTCACGCAAATAGCTAAACAATACTTTTTTCTGCTCATAATTCTCACATAATATCACAAATAAATGATAACTAGATATTACATCATCATATTGTTTTTGCATTTTAACCGGCAGAGCTTTTAACAATTCGTGATAATGTAAGGCTAACTGATTACGCGCATTGATATTATCTTCCAGCCGATCCATCTGACTACTACCAAGAGCTGCCTGGATATCAGTTAAGCGAAAATTAAACCCCAAATCCAACTGCTCATAATACCAACCACCTGGAACTTCATTTTGCAAATGCTTAGCATCCCTGGTTACGCCATGACTTCTATTTAAAGACATATGATCAAGTAGCTCTTGGCTATTTGTCGTCACCATACCACCTTCTCCGGTAGTTATAATTTTTACTGGATGGAAACTAAACACACAAGCATCTGAAAATTCACAAGAGCCAACTTTGCTACCTAAATAACTCGCCCCTATCGCATGGGATGCATCCTCAACTATCTTAAAGCCATATTGCTTAGATAGCGCACAAATTCTTTTCATATCACATGATAAGCCGGCCAAATGCACTGGCACAACAATCTTAGGCAATTTATTTGCCGCTTTAGCAACTTCAAGTTTTTGCTCTAAAAGATCAACATCCAGCAAAAAATCATCTGGGTTGATATCTATAAATTCAACCCTCGCGCCAAGCTGAAGCGCCATATTGGATGTTGCAACAAAGCTAGTAGATACGGTCCATAAAGCATCACCCCGCCCAAGTCCCAAAGCTCTATAAGCTAGATAAAGACAAGCCGTGGCATTGCTTGCTGATAAGGCGTAGTTCGCCCCACAAAAATTTGCTAATTTATTTTCGAATTCCGTGACACTAGGCCCCTGGGTGATGAAATCAGATTTTAAGCATCTCACCACAGCCGCAATATCATCATCCGTAATATTTTGTCTGCCGTAAGGAATAAAACTCATGCTAATTTTTGTAAGTCTTCAATAGTTAGAAAGTCAGGATTAGTTTCCGAATCATAGGCGTAGTCAGGATCTACAATTCTACCCTTCTCACCAATTTTATTAACTGCATAATCAACAGCATCATCAAATAAGTTAATTGTTGGCTTAATTACATAATGGTCATGAAACTCTAATGTTAAATGCGCTGAATCTCTTGGACACATTACTTCATGAAGCTTCTCACCTGGACGGATACCAATAATTTTTAATGGCAGGTTTGGAGCGATTGCTTTTGCTAAATCCGTGATTTTCATTGATGGAATTTTAGGTACAAAAATTTCACCACCCTGCATACGTTCAAACGATTTAAAAACAAACTGAACACCCTGGTCTAAGCTGATCCAGAACCTAGTCATTTTATCATCCGTGATAGGCAGTTCTGTAACATTTTGTTTCACTAAATTTCTAAAAAATGGGATAACAGAACCCCGCGATCCAATTACATTACCATATCTAACAATTGCAAATCTGGTCTCTTTATCGCCAGCCATATTATTTGCCGCTACAAATAACTTATCTGATGCAAGCTTTGTTGCCCCATATAGATTTGCTGGGTTCGCTGCTTTATCAGTTGATAATGCTACAACTTTTTTAATGCCACAAGTTATTGCCGCTCTAATCACATTCTCAGCGCCATGAATGTTGGTTTTGATACATTCCATCGGATTATATTCTGCGGCTGGAACCTGCTTTAATGCTGCAGCATGAATAACGTAATCCATACCATCAAATGCTCTTATCAAACGATCTTGATCCCTAACATCCCCAAGAAAGAATCTAATAGATGGATGCTGGAAATCTGGATCTTGCGCCATTTCAAATTGCTTTAACTCATCACGTGATAGAATTGCGATTTTCTTAGGCTTGTAATCACGTAATATTGTTTTAATGAATTTCTTACCGAATGATCCGGTTCCACCTGTTATTATAATTGATTTATTATCAAACATATTTTTATAATTTAAATTAACATTTTCTCGATAGCTGCAACAAACTTTTTCGTATTTTGCTTTCTATCTATATCTTTTGGATAATGCTCTTTAAACAAGCCCCAAAACGGTGCAAAATCACCAAGCTTTGCCGACACCTTAGCAAACTCTTCTTCTAATTCATTATGATCAATTTTACAATTTATAACTTCGCTTATATCCAGAGTTGCGCAAAACCTATAAACTCCCGGCAAATTATTATACCAACTATAGCCAAAAGTAATTACAGGTTTCCCGCCACTAATAGCTTCAAACCCTACAGTACCAGTAATTGTTGCTATAATTTTAGCATTCGCAAGCAAGTCATAATTAGATACCGAGCTATCGAGTAAAACCAGATTAGGAATGTTAGATAAGCGTAAATAAAAGTTTTCACTACGCAGGCCTCCAAAGCTATTTGGGTGCTCTTTCACATAAATGTAATAATCATCTGGTAAGATACTAGCCAAATCTTCAAGAGCTTTAGCCTGGTCCATATACTCACCACCCATTGGTACAGTCGTGGCCTCGGGTTGATAATGCAGAGAAAAATAAACAAAATTTACATCCTTATCATAAGCCTTTTGAGCCAAAGCCTGATAGGCAGTATACGCCCTTTTGTAGAAATCTTTTTTATATCTCATGCCTTGAAATATTCGCAGCATATCCTTTATCAAAGATACATCATTTGCAAATCTGACCTTGTCTACCCCCGATCTGTTATTTGATACCCTACTTTTGCTTAGTAAGAATGTCTTGAATCTATTAAAAATGATTTTAAACGTACGCATATTCACCACATTGCAGCTTAGTAAGTTCAAATAATCTTTAAACTTATCATCACGGCGCTCTCCCATGTAATATAGTTCCTTTTTAAAGGTTTTATTAATTTGCTTAGCTGAGATCTCTGATAAATCAGGGTTCTTATTAATCAAATCACCGATGTCTTCTATGTTATGAACGCAAAATGTTTTATCATTAAACATTGTTTGCGAGAAAATGATGGTCTTAATATTCATTGCTTTAGCAACAAGGTATAACGCATAACTTCCTGGATAATGCGGGACTTCGTCAAATAAAACTAACTCTATCTCTTTTTTGCGAATTAAGTTCGCAAAATATGATATCACAATAGAGTAGAAATGCATTTCTGCATGCATATTAACTTTTGATAAAATCATTGAGTCAAAAGAATATTGATCCGAAAAGCTACGGTCACTCACGGTCAAAAAATTTATCAAATCTTTGCGCATTTTTTGTAGCAGCTTATAATCTACCGACTCAACCTTTAACTCTTCCAAAGGCCGATGATGCAAGTGACAACTCACATATTCAGCATCTTTAAAAAGTTTACGGAAAGTGTCCTGCAAAACAAAATGTTGCTTTACATTTATAATCTCCTTTGCCTCTAATGCTAAGATTTCCTGCAGCGAATCATCATAACCATCAAATCGCCAAATTATCGTATTTAAAGCCATTATTTTATCTTTTAAATCCATCTATTAACTAACCAAGCCGAAAAATTACAAGCTATGAACCATCTCAAATAATGATCTTTGGCTATCATAATCACCATTGCGATAAAAAACCACGCCTTGTTCATTCTGGACCATCAAATAACTCTCTTTTAATTTTGCATTCCTCGCTGCTGCAATATCACGCGCCGAATCACCAATTAAAAGAGATTGTGAGAGATCAAGATCAAACTCAGCTTCAGCACGAAGTATCATGCCAGGATTTGGTTTACGATCAAATGAAGCTTTAGCATATTCTTCAACAGACCCTTCTTCAAAAAAAGGACAAAAATAGGTTTTGTTAATCGTGATGCCCCTGAGCCTAAACTTCGCCTCCATCCAACTGGTTAGCTTCTCAAAATCAGAAACCTTATAATATCCCCGAGCAATGCCACCTTGATTCGTAACCACAAAAATCATGTATCCTGATTCCTGAGCTCTCAAACAAACTTCGAATATCTCTTCTATAAAAATAAAGTCTTCTATT
>JABJNB010000082.1 GCA_018659145.1 Rickettsiales bacterium | reverse complement strand
GGCATTGACCCAAAATACGAAGCTAACAAACCGGCTAGATCTAACAAGGGACCTAGGCGCACTGATAATCGTTCTGGTGGAAGGGATAACCGCCCTAGCAACAACAGTAACCAAGGTGGAGATAATCGTGGTAATAGTAGCAAGCCTAAGGGAGAGAGCTTTAACGATAATGATGATAGCCCTAAAAAGAAAAAAGGATTTTTCTGGTAGTATCTTTTTTTAAATATTATGGGAAAAACTGCACTTTACAATTTACATCAGCAAAGTAACGCTAAATTCGTTACTTTCGCTGGTTATCAATTACCTATCCTGTATCAAGATACTGGTATCATAAAAGAACATTTATCTGTAAGAAAATCTTGCGGCATTTTTGACGTTTCCCATATGGGACAAGCGCTAATTTCTGGAGAGAATACTGAGAATTTATTATCAAGCATAACTCCAACAAACTTTATCAATACCCCTGCTGAGAAAGCTAAATACACCGTATTGCTTAACGATCAAGCTAGTGTGATTGATGATTTAATTTTTTATAAACTTGCCGAAAATAGATTTTTAGTTATTTTCAATGCGGCAAGAAAAGAAGTTGATCTAAAATGGCTGTCTGACCAAGCAAAGAACTTTGACTGCAGCTTTGAATCATTACAGGACCAACACCTTATTGCTATTCAGGGACCCGATGCTGCGCATATCATCACAAAAGTTATAGATATGAACCCTGCCGACTTCCCATTTATGTCTATTAAAGAAGTAGATTATAATGGCGAGTCCCTATATATCTCAAGAAGTGGTTATACTGGTGAAGATGGTTTTGAGATCAGTGCTACAAGCAGTAATGTCACAAAAATTTGGAGCAAGTTAGTTGATCTTGGCGTAATGCCTATTGGGCTTGGTGCTAGAGATAGCCTGCGTATGGAAATGGGATTCCCTCTTTACGGATCAGACCTTTCTGAAAATATTAACTTAAGTGATTCTAACTTAAACTGGATTATCACAAGTAATAATAATTTTATCGGCAAAAAAAATCTCAATCCTGTACCAACCACCAAAAGACTTGCAATCAAGCTTATAGATAAAGGTGTCCTTAGAGATCATATGGATATTTACACACTCGATCAAATGCAAAAGATTGGTACAGTAACTAGTGGATGCTTCGCGCCTTCACTTAATTACTCCATTGGCCAATGTTACGTAGACCTATCTCAAGCGAAAACTGGCAGTGAGGTATTGGTAGAAATTAGAGGAAAATTTAAGAAGGCAGAGATAGTAAATTTAACTTACTTCAAAAAAGAAATTGCAAATAATAGGCTTGTCTCAAATTAAGATTGTAAAGGTTTTTATTGCGATACAGTCTGCAAAACAGGCCCATAATGTATAAAACAACATAAAATATGATGTTGTTTTAGAAAATTTCAGTTGATTTTTCTTCTATATTAAATAAACATGCCTCATCATTTAATTATTGCTTATGACTGATTATACACAAATACCTGAAAATTATAAATATACTAAAAATCACGAATGGATTCACCAGGACGAGACTGGCGAAGATGATGTTTTTTTAGTTGGGATTACGCATCATGCCCAAGAAGCACTTGGAGATATTGTCCATGTTGAATTACCATCAATTGGATCAGAATTTAAAGTTGGAGATGAGATGGCTGTCGTTGAATCAGCGAAATCAGCAAGCGAGATATATGCGCCTATCTCTGGTAAAGTTACTGCGGTTAATGATCAACTTGATTCAAACCCAGAAAAAATTAATGATTCTCCTTACCAAGCCGGATGGATGGTGAAAATGAGAATAGAAAACCCAGACCAAATTTCTGAGACACTAGGTGCTGATGGTTATAACAATTTCCTTGAGGAGGAAGCTTAGTGAGATATTTGCCTTTAACAAAACTAGAGCGCCATGATATGATGGAAAGTCTTGGTATTACAAATCAAGAAGAGCTCTATAATGAGATACCATCAGATTTTATCTATAAAGGACAGTTTGATTTAGACAACCACCAAACTGAAAGTGCGGTAGAAAATAAATTAAAAGCTTTGGCTGATAAAAATATTAGCACAAATGAATATTCATGTTTTCTAGGGGCAGGCTCTTATAAACATCACATTCCCTCATCCGTGGATCATATTATCCAACGAGCGGAATTCTTAACATCTTATACACCTTATCAACCAGAGATATCTCAAGGTACATTAGTTTCAATTTTTGAATTCCAATCTTATATTTGCAATTTAACTGGGCAAGATGTTGCTAACGCATCTATGTATGATGGAGCAACTTCTTTAGTTGAAGCTATTTTAATGGCTAAACGTATTAAGAAAAAAGCAAAATCAATTATCGCTAACGACATAAATTCTGACTATTATAGAGTGCTACAAGGCTATTTTGATGGCAGTGAAATAATTAATAATATTAATTACGATGGCAGCGATGTTGCTGCAATTATTGTACAGACCCCAGATTTTTACGGCACTCCACATAGCCTATCTAAATATCGTGAATTAGCTGATAAGTTGGATGCTTTGTTAATTGTATCTGTAACAGAGGTTGTCTCTCTTGGCTTATTACCAGCTCCACAAGAAGCAGATATAGTAACTGGTGAAGCGGCCTCAATTGGCGTACCACTTAATTTTGGCGGACCACATCTTGGCTTCTTTGCCTGCAAGAAAACTTATATCAGACAAATACCAGGAAGGATTTGTGGAAAAACTATAGATAAACAAGGCAAACGCGCTTTTGTATTAACTTTAAACGCTCGTGAGCAGCATATAAGAAGAAATAAAGCTACTTCTAATATTTGTTCAAACCAAGGTTTAAACATGCTGGCCTTTACTATACATTTATCATTGCTTGGTGAGAAAGGTTTTAAAGATTTAGCTAAATTAAATCATTTCAAAGCTAATCTGTTACATATTGGTCTTAAAGATATAGCTAATATTAAAATATTGAATGATACATTTTTTAATGAGTTTACATTTGAACTAAGCAATATTTCAGCTCAAGACTTTCTAGATAAAATGCTAGATAATAAAATCTTTGGCGGTCTAGCGATAGGGAGTAACAAAATTCTAGTTGCTGCAACTGAATCATTAACAAATACACAAATTCAAGATTATATCACATTAGCTGCAGAGATATGCCAGCGCAATTAAAAGAAAATATCATGTCCAATATATTAAAAGTAAAACATAATAAAACTGGTCTTGATTTTGATACACCTTTATTGTTCGAGACATCAGATGATGCACATAGTAAATCAGGTGTTGATTTAGAAGAGATTCCTGATTTCACGATTAATACTGGCTTAGAAGAACGGGAAATTATTAATTTACCATCTCATAGTGAACCTGAAGTTATCAGGCATTTTACACGTTTGTCTCAAAAAAACTTTTCTATTGATACTGGATTCTATCCTCTTGGCTCATGCACAATGAAGCATAACCCTAGGATTAATGAGAAAGTTGCTCGCTTTGATGGCTTTGCACAAATTCATCCCCTCCAGCCTACTCACACTGTTCAAGGTGCTCTTGAATTAATGCATAATCTAGAGCACTGGCTCAAAGAATTAAGCGGCCTGGATGCAGTTAGCTTATTACCAGCAGCCGGAGCCCATGGTGAATATACAGGTATGAGAGTAATCAAACAATCACATATAAAAAAAGAAGGTAGTCCTCGTAAATATGTTATTATTCCAGATTCAGCTCATGGTACCAACCCATCTACAACAGCAGGAATTGGTTATGATATTCTCACGGTAAAAACCGGTCCTGATGGATCTTGTATTTTAAGTGACATTGAAGAAGCTGTTGCAAAATACGGCACCGAGATTGCGGCTATCATGATTACCAACCCTAACACTTGTGGTAAATTTGAAAAAAGCATTGGAGAGATATCAAAATTAATTCATTCAGTTGGCGCTTATTTTTATTGCGATGGTGCAAACTTTAACGCCATCGTTGGCAATATACGTCCAGCAGATTTTGGTGTTGATGTAATGCATTTTAATTTACATAAAACGTTCTCGACACCTCATGGTGGTGGTGGACCTGGTTGCGGCCCTATTGCTGTTTGCGAAGAGCTATCTGAATTTTTACCAACACCACTCATTATCAAAAATGATCATGGTTTTGAATTTGTTAGAGATAGCGAGAACTCCATTGGGCAGATAAAGGGTTTTTATGGCCAATTTACCTTAATAGTAAGAGCATATGCCTATATGACATCTTTTGGTAAAGATGGTCTAAAACAAGTAAGTTTAGATGCTGTTTTAAGCGCTAATTACATTTTAAGCAAATTAAAGGATCATTACTACGTCCCTTACGAAGGAAGGTGTATGCATGAATGCCTAATCACTGATAAATTACAAAAGGCAAAAGGTGGGGTTACCACTTTAGATATTGCTAAAACGCTAATTGATTATGGCTTCCATCCAATGACAACATATTTTCCTATAATAGTTCCTGGTACAATGTTAATTGAGCCAACAGAAACAGAAACTAAAGCTACAATTGATCACTTCATCGAAGCAATGATCGAGATTGCAGAAGATATTCAAGATGGTAATCTCAGCGATATCTTAAATGCACCCATCATGACAAAGTATGATAGGCCAGATGAAACCTTAGCAGCAAGAAAGCCTATCCTAACATATAATGATTTAATTTTAGAAGATTCATAAGAATTGACACATACCGAATCATTAACAAACTAATGCAAGATGAACTTTGGTATAAGGCTCCCTTCCCGGAGCTCAGTTTCACCGATCACAGACTTTCCCTGGAAGCGGAGAAGTGAGCACATGCTGTGTCGCAATATAATTTCGAAGTAGTTTTCCGATAAAGAGTTCGGATTTTATGGAATATTTTTGCATGAATAGCCGAAGCTATTCGAAAAGAATATTTTGTCACAGAGAGGCTTTGTAATTATATTATAACACATCCTGGAAGCTGAGGCACTCTTATTAATTAATGTAGAGATGCGCATCATCATGCGTCTGGCACAGAAACAAAAAGTAAATCGAAACACTCGTATCTCCAAAGCGTCCCGACGATAATTATGTATTTGTATCTATCACCTCAGAGACGAAAGATTTTGCGTCTAATCGTAATTTTTTGCTTATTCTAACAAATTAAAACCCAACGGTCTTATGAGCTACTTACCCAACTCTTCAAAATAAATAATTTTATCATCCTCAATCTGCGCAATTACTGCTTTTTCATTTTTACTATTTACAAAAAAAACAAATGCCCAGCAAAAAACAGCTAATATCATTGCTAATTCAAGATTATCCATCGAAGGACGCTTTGATGCTTCATCATCTACTATCTCTCGATCTTTTATCGCAATACAATTCTCTCTAATCCTATCAAAATCTTCATTATCTTCTATTTCCAAAAACTCTTGATAAGTACGGCAATAACGAATGAATAACATTTTATTGTCCAAATAAAATTCTTTGTCACAGGACTCTATCTGCTCAAGTCTGCAAGTAGCAATATTCGTTGCTTTATGTACTTCTATTATCGAAATATTCTTATCAATACGTGCCTGCTTTAAAATATTTACTATCCTTTGGATAGCATCAAAATCATACATAATATTTAATAACTTAGCATTCTATCTAGCGATGCTTTTGCCTTACCATAAATCTCCGGTTTTACCGTAATTACTGGAGCAACATTATTAAGCGCATTATAAAGCTTTTCCATAGTATTTAAACGCATATAAGGACAATTATTACAATGCGCACAGCTACCGGCTTCTGACACCCCTTTTACATCATAAAAATTACTCCCTGGGGATAATTTTTTCATTTGATGAATAATTCCAGATTCAGTCAAAACAATAAAATCTTGTCCTTGATTTTCTTTTACATGATTCAGGAGTGATGAAGTTGATCCTATGTGATCAGCATAGTTTAACAAATACTCAGGACATTCTGGATGCGCAATAACTAAAGCTTTTGGATATCTAGTTTTAAGCTTAACTACTTCTTTCTCAGAAAATTGTTCATGGACAATACAAGTACCATTCCAAAGAATCATATCCCTGCCTGTTTTTTTTATTAAATAACTACCCAGATATTTATCTGGTGCGAAAATAATTTTCTGATCAGGGTCAATTGATCTAATAATTTTCTCAGCATTGGAAGAGGTTACAATAATATCTGACAATGCCTTAATCTCAGCTGAGCAATTAATATATGAAATTACTATAGCATCCTCATACTGAGAGATAAACTGTGAAAAAGGCCCAGGTTGGCATGATTTTTCAAGGGAGCATCCCGCATCTAAATCTGGTATAACAACAGTTTTATTTGGGTTTAAAATTTTAGCAACCTCAGCCATAAAAACCACACCACAAAATACAATCATATCAGCATCTGTTGCCTTTGCCTTACGTGATAGATCCAAGGAATCTCCGATAAAATCGGCAATATCTTGGATATCAGCATCTTGATAATAATGCGCTAAGATAACAGCATTACGCTCTTTTTTTAACCTATTAATTTCTTGTTCAAAATTTATTACTTTATTCATCTCAGGCTCCAGTAACTTCTATTGATTAAATCCTACAATTTTTTTAATTTCATACATATTTCTATCAGCCAACTCTATTGCACGGCTCCTACCTGACAGCAAACAATTTTCTATATATGTCTTATCATTATACAGCTCTTCTGCTCTTATGCGTAGCGGCTCTATGCTACTTACAACCCTATCAGCCAAAGCTTTTTTAAAATCAGCAGAAGTTTTTCCTAGATTTTCCTCTATTGCCTGCTCAGCTGTTATATCACTACAGCCAGCATAAATATTAATAAGATTTCTAACTTCTGGGCGATCAGCTAAATTCTCCGTAATCTCAGGATTACTATCTGTTTTTGCCTTTTTAATTTTAAGAATTATCTCATCATTACCATCAGTCAAATTGATACGCGTCATATCAGAGAGATCTGATTTACTCATCTTACTAGTACCATCTCGAAGCGACATAATGCGTTTAGTTTTACCAGCTATAATAGCTTCCACTTCATGAAAATGCTTAACATCATATTTTGCATTAAATGACGTTGCAATGTCATTTGTTAACTCCAAATGCTGCATTTGATCATCACCAACTGGGACTGCATCAGCTCGATATAACAAAATATCTGCGGCCATTAAAACAGGATAAGAAAACAAACCCAAAGTAGCTGATTCCTTGTTTTTGCCCTTATCCTTAAACTGCGTCATTCTATTTAACTTGCCCATTGAAGTCACATTAGACAAAATCCACATTAGCTCGCTATGATAAGAGACCTCTGATTGACGAAAGACTATAGCTTGCTGCGGATCAACTCCAGCAGCAATGTATGTAGCAAATGTTTTAAGCACATTATCATAAAGCGTAGCTGGATCCAAATTCTCTCCTGATAAGGCATGTAAATCTACTATTGGAAACACGCATGTGGACTTTGCTTGCAAACTACTCCAACCCTTAAGCGACCCTAGATAATTACCTATATGCAAATTCCCTGTTGGCTGTATGCCGGAAACAACAATTCTCATTTTTAATTTGTAATTTAGATTCTTATACTTAATAATTGCTACGAAACTAGGCTGATTACCTAGCCTCCAAATATCGAGAATACTTTTAAGCGAATATTATGAAATTGCAAATAAAACAGTTAAAATCTGACATTAACATTCCTAAATATGCAACCAGTGATAGCGCCGGTTTTGACCTAGAAGCCGCCAATGAAGAAGATATTATAATCGCCCCAAATAAAACCGCATTAATTCCAACTGGGCTCGCAATAGCACTGCCTCAAGGTTATGAAGCGCAAGTCAGACCAAGGTCAGGATTAGCTTACAAAAACTCAGTCACCGTGCTAAATACACCAGGCACAATCGATGCAGATTATCGCGGTGAAGTTGGCGTGATTTTAATCAATCATGGAGCTAAAAATTTTGTTGTATCTAAAGGTATGAGAATCGCCCAAATGATCATTAACAAATATGAAAAAGCCGAAATTCAAGTTGTTCACGATTTAGATGAGACCGAGCGTGGCGAAGGTGGCTTTGGATCAACAGGGACATAATCATGAGCCTGAGAGCCTAGCTCCTACTTTCAACTATATAAGAAGCTCCCCTTCCATCAAGCTGGTTCCAATCAAAAAAGCCTGAGCACCATGTAACTTTAGATAATCCATATCAGCTTGGCTTTTAATACCACTTTCTGAAATAATGATTTTATCCTTTGGTATAAATTTGGCTATTTGCGCTGTAGTTTTAAGATCAATTTTTAGCGTAGTTAAATCTCGATTATTAATTCCAATTAATGGAGTTTTAAGCTTAATTGCTTGCAGTAATTCTACCTCATTATGACTTTCAACCAAAACATCTAGACCAAGAGAATTTGCCAAACCTTCATATTCTTGAGCTTGCTCTAAACTCAGACCTGCCATAATCAATAGAATAGCGCTGCTACCTATTATTTTTGCTTCATAAATTTGATATGGATCAATGATAAAATCTTTACGAAGTATCGGCAAATCCGATGCTCGCTTTGCAAGAGATACATCACTATCTTCACCTTTAAAATACTTCTCATCCGTTAGAACTGAAAGACAACTCGCGCCCATTTCTTTATATAAATTAGCCTGGACCGCAACATCAACATCAACGTTGATATCACCTTGAGATGGCGAAGCTTTTTTAATTTCGCAGATATAAGCAACATCATTTTCTGCAATGTCTCGCTGAATGTTATTTATAAAATTTGATCCCCGAGGCAAATCAAGACAAGTAGCTTTTAATTCTGCTAAACTCTTCTTAGACTTTCTGCTTGCTACAAATTCTTTTTTATATTCTATAATTTCTTGTAATTTTGACATCAGCCACCTGTATTTAATAAAATTAAATTTTCTAAATAAGCATTCATAAAAGTACAGAAAAAATAAGACAAGATTGGTGTAATTACAGTTGTAGCTAGAAGCTTGATTTTTAAATGAGCTTTCTTTGGCGCCGAACCTTCAATTCCCTTCTTACCATTTGATTCAATAGCAATAGGCAGCGTCATTAAGAATACAATCCACCAGATACAAACAGTAGTTACGATATAACTAACTAACATAAGAATACCGTAGGGGAGGGGTTCTCCCGCCCTTGATCACACAACTCTGAACCTTGCTTCCTGGCGTGGAGGACCCAGCACCTACGATTGCACCAACACGCAGATCCACCCTTGTAATTATTCACCGAAAACAACTCGTCCATTCATAATGGTCATTAAATTCTTACCTCTAACCTTCCTACCATGGAAAGGTGTGTTCTTAGATTTTGATCTAAACTCCTCTCTATCAATCACCCATTCATGATCAATATCAATCAAAGCTAAATCAGCATCAGCACCTTTTGCGATAACACCTTTATTTAACTTTAAAACATCTGATGCCTTATATGTCAGCAATGCCAAAACATCTACCAACTCCATACCATGTTTATAGACTAGCTCCAAGCTAACTGGCAGGAATGTCTCTAAACCCACAATACCAAAAGGCGCTTTATCAATAGGTAATTGTTTAGATTCATATTCATGTGGGGCATGATCTGTAGCAATTGCATCAACATGACCATCCTTAATTGCTTGAATTAAGAATGCACAATCCTCCTTTGTTCTAAGCGGGGGATTCATTTTAGCGTTAGCGCCATGTTCTAAAATAGCTTCATCTGTCAAAGCCATATGATGCGGAGATACTTCACAAGTAATATTTAAACCATCCGCTTTAGCGCGAATAATAAGCGCCATAGATTCTTTTGTAGAAACATGTAGCACATGATATCTGGATCCCGTTTCTCTAAGTATTTCAATATCTTTTGCTACCATCGCAGATTCTGAAGAATTCGAAATTCCAGCCAAACCTAACTCCTGCGACACAGCTCCATCATTTATTGAGCCACCATTAGTTAATCCCAAATCTTCTGCATGCTGGGCAATAACCGTGTCATAGGTTTTTGCATATTCAAAAGCCCTCTTCATCAAATAAGAATTGGCCACCGGCAAACCATCATCTGTAAATCCAACAGCTCCTTTTTCCTTCATCATCCCAATTTCGGCCAACTCCTCACCCTTCATCCCTTTAGTTACAGCTCCGTAAAAAAAGATATTACATTTAGCATGATCTCGCGCTTTTAGGTTTATGTAATCAATAACCAAATCATTATCAATAACCGGGTTGGTATTAGGCTGGCAAACAACAGAAGTAATTCCACCGGCTACAGCAGAGTTCGATCCTGTAATTAGATCTTCTTTTTGAGTTACACCCGGATCACGGAAATGCACCTGAATGTCAATCAATCCAGGTATTAAATACTTACCCAAGCAATCAACTTCTTTTACGCCCGATCGATTTTTTACATCTGGGCCAAAATCAGTAATCTTGCCGCCCTCGATAAGCATATTACCTAATTCTTGATATTTAGTTTTAGGATCCAAGATGGTCGCGTTGGTAAGAAATAATGAATGTGACATATTACGATATATTTTTAATAATAGCTGCTAAATCATAATCAAATATCTTGAGTAACAACTGAAGTCTTCGCCCCCTGTTACTCGCAAGATAAGGATCTTTAGCAATAATGCATTTAGCATCTTTATTTGCTATTTTCAACAAATCATAATGTTCTCGCAAATTTACAAACTGAAAGTTAGGCAAACCGCTCTGCTTTATACCAACCAGATCACCTGCTCCTCTAATCTTTAAGTCTTGCTCAGCTATGTAAAACCCATCATTAGAACTCCGCATAACATCAAGCCGCGCTAGGGATACTTCATTTACCTTATAACTAGTATAGAGAAGTACGCATTTAGATTGCAGCTCACTTCGACCAACTCGGCCACGCAACTGATGCAGCTGAGCCAAGCCAAATCGTTCCGCCTGTTCAATAACAATTATTGTACTGTCTGGAACATCCACCCCAACTTCTATCACAGTTGTTGCAACCAAAATTTTAGCATCCCCTTCTTTAAATTTAGCAAAGGCATTTTCTTTCGTGCTCGAATCCATTTGCCCATGAATCATCGCTACTTTATCTGTTCCAAAATATTGTTGGAATTCTTTATAGCGAGTTTCTACTGCTTTTAAATCCGACTTTTCTTGCTCTTCAACCAAAGGGCAAATCCAATAAATTTTATCTCCTTTCTCTATTGCAGATTTTGCTGATAACAAAATATCCGGAGCTTTTTTATCTGACATTACCCTGGTAATTATCTCCTTACGACCTTTTGGCTTGGACTTTAAAAATGACAAATCCATATCACCATAAAGACTAAGCGCTAGACTGCGAGGAATTGGCGTTGCTGACATGAGCAACATATCGGTGTTATAACCCTTCTCGGCCAAGCGAGATCGCTGCTGAACTCCAAATCTATGCTGCTCATCAATTACAACCAGTCCTAAATTTTTAAACTCCACCTTATCATAAAACAAGGCATGAGTTCCTATAACGATATCAACCTCACCTTTCTTTAATTTACTTTGTAAAATCTTCTTATTATGCACACCCATATCACCTTTAAGCAGCTCAATTTTTACCGGCAAATCTTTGCACAAAGCTGTAAAAGTTCTAAAATGCTGCTCAGCCAAAATCGAAGTTGGTGCCATTAAGGCTGACTGACTACCACAACCCGCCGAATAAATCATAGCGGCGATTGCAACCATCGTCTTACCAGACCCAACATCGCCTTGCAACATTCTTGTCATCCGCTTTAGTGATGCCATATCAGATATCACTTCATCAATTGATTTGAGCTGGCAAGGTGTTAATTCAAAAGGCAGATGCTTATTATACTCTTGATAAAGACTGCTTTCCGGCATCGAAGATGCGCCCGTAACATTTTTATTATTGAGCCGCATCAAACCAACCGATAGCTGACTCGCCAAACATTCATCATAAGCGAGACGTGCAAGATATTCTGGACGCTTATCAATCTCCTCATCATTCTCTGGCAGATGCATTTTGCGCAAAGATTCAACAAAGCCTAAAAAACCATTTTGCTCTTTTAAAGTCTCATCATGCCAATCCTCTATTTCAGCTAGATTTTTTAGATTATGATGAACAAGTTTATTTAGCTCCTGATTTGTAATTCCTGCGGTTAATGGATAGATTGCTTCATTTTTAATCTTATGATATTCATGTACCCGAATCATATAATCTGGATTAGTAATCTGATAACCAGATTTATAAAATCCTAGCTTCCCAGAAATTATTCGATCCTCATCAGGTGGCAACATTTTTTGAAGAAGTGGTATTGGAAAATTAAAAAATACTATATCCAAATTCTGCCCACCAACCATCGCCTTTACCCGATGTGGCAAACCTTTGCGAAAAGCCTTAACATATTTATAAGGTCGAATACGAATTGCTACATAGTTAGTTACATTCTCCTGGCCCATCCTCTCCAGTAATTCACGCGATAAAAAATAATTTGGAATATGCAGTAACAACTTAAGAATCGTCTCACCGCCTATAAGTGCATACAAGCTATCCTTATTAATCTTACGATATTGACCTGTGGATAATTTTGTAAAAATATGCGATGGTAATGACAAAGGGTCTTTCATAATTATTTCACTTAAGAAATATTATAAACTAGATTTAGCGCCACTATGCAATAGTTTTTAATTACTAGACTAGATACGTCAATTGAATATACAACACAGGCTGATAAGGAGAACGCTCAACAGCAGAGGTGGAGGTAACTAAGCCGAGAATGTTCTTTTGATTAACGCGGATAATCTAGAAATTTGCCTTGATGCAACTTCTCTTTTAGTTACGCCTTTGCTAACGCCTTTTCTGATTGCTGATTCAACTACACGAAACTCAGAATATACTTTTTCTTTGTTTTTCTCTATAATCAATTTGCTTAAAGCTTTAACAGCTGTTCTAATTTTAGATCTACGATTTCTGTTAACTTCTGTCTTGCTTACAGTTTGCTTAACTCTTTTGATTGCGGACTTATGATTTGGCATATTAATTACTTTACAAAAATAGACCGCCCACTATATAGCCATACAACCCAATTCGTCAAGTACTAATTTTATGGTAGCAGCAATCATCTTAGCAGCTGGACATTCTTCCAGATTTGCACATAGCAATCCAAAGTTATTTATCAAATTTGGAACCAAGATGCTAATAGAAATTATTATTGATAAATTTCTCGGCATTAACGCTATCGATCAAATTACTTTAGTGACCAATGACAGCGAGCACTTTGATAGCATCAAAGAAAAATATAAAGATGACATATTGTTTATTACAGGTGGCGCAGAACGTCAAGATTCAGTAAGAATAGCACTTAATAGTATTGACGAAACGAAATTTAGCAAAGTATTAATCCATGATGCTGCCCGCTATAATTGCTCATATGAATTAATTCTATCCGTATTAAACCAATTAGATAATCATCAAGCTGTTATCCCTATCTTACCAATGATCGACACAGTCAAAATTATCGACACGCATAAACAATTAATTCAATCCACTCTTGATCGCGAGAATCTAGGTCTAGCGCAAACACCTCAGGGATTTAACTTAAAAACTATTAAATCTCTCCATAACAAACATCCTCAAAATATTACAACCGATGACGCCTCTTTATTTGAGAATAGCAATTTAGAAGTCACTTATATTAAAGGTGAGAAAAATAATTTCAAAATAACTGAGATTGAAGATTACAACATCGCGCTACAAACATTACCAGCGCCAGAATACCTACATACTAATGGCTATGATCTGCATAGATTCGAAGATGAAGAGAAAGATTGCCATATCAAACTTGGCGGCATTGATATCCCGCATAATCACCAACTACTCGCCCACTCTGATGGTGACGTTTTGCTACACAGCCTAACCGATGCCGTATTAGGGCTTACTGGCAGCTCTGATATTGGCGAGTTTTTTCCTGATAACAAATTAGAAAATAAGGATCGGGACTCAATGGACTTCGTCAATAAAGCAATCGAAATTGCTCAAAGTAAAAAAATTATCGTAAGCCATATAGATATTACAATAATTTTAGAACAACCAAAACTATCACCTTATAAGGAAGCTATTAAAAATAATATCGCAAGCATCTTCCATCTTAATAATGATAGCGTAAACATAAAGGCCACAACAAATGAAAAAATTGGTGATATAGGTGCCGGTAAAGCCATCGCAGTTATCACAACAGTAACAGGTAAGAAATATGACTACTAAAACAAACACCAAAGCAAATACCAAAGCAAATGTTTCATATCAGCCCATCAAAAAATTTGGAGCAACTAACCTCTCAGCCACCGTATTTGGCTTAGGCTATATCAAATACGCTCCCGGAACTATTGGATCCTTAGTTGGTTTAATTGACTTTGCGGTTTCAATACATTTCTTGCATACGTTAAATTTTTTCTACATCCCTTTCATTATTGTAACCAGCTACTACTTCATCAATAGATATTGCACTATTACAAAAAAACACGACCCTAAAGAAGTTGTACTCGATGAATATGCCGGACAATATCTAACCTGTTTTTTAGCATATTATATACTGAGCTTTACTAATACCGAGAGCGTCAGATTATATGATACCTACATTCTTAATTATTATGTAATGGCCTCAAGCTTCATATTTTTCCGCTTCTTCGATATAACAAAACTTAGTTTAGTTGGTTATTTTGACAATAAAGACGACAGTTTCAGCGTTTTAATGGACGATTTAGTTGCCGGAATATTTGCCGCAATAATTACAGTGCTGATTTTTACAATTATTTAATTTTAATAAAACGGCTGTCACAGGCCGCGGTATAATACCATGCGAACATGCAGCCGAAATCTAATTATATTACGACACAGCCTGATAGCTCTGACACTCAGGGCATAAGAAGCTCGAGCGATTATTTTGAATGATGCGCTCTATTCTGCTAGTACAATTTTTGCAACCCTCCCCCTCTCTGCCATAAACAAAAAATTCATGTTGAAAATAGGCGGAGCTGCCATCTATTTGCTTATAATCACGAATTGACGAACCACCTTTTTCAATAGCTATCTTTAATATCTCTTTGATATTAGCAACCAAAATAGTGCATTGTTTTTTAGATAGATTTTTAGTTTTGGTCAGTGGATGAATTTTACTATGAAACAAGCTCTCTAGCGCATAAATATTACCAACACCAACAACATTATTTTGATTCATAATAACAGTTTTAACATTACCGTTACTCCTCTTGCATAAGTCATATAAAAACTCTGTTTTAAATTCTGATGACAAAGCCTCAATACCCAAATCCTTAAAATAACGCGACGCTAAAAGTTCGTCCTTATGCACCACATCAAACATTCCAAAACGCCTCGGATCATTAAATATAAATTTCGATAATTTATTACCACTCCCAAAACTTGCCGTAATATGATCATGCTTAGCCGGATCATTCTCGCCTTCATATATCAATAATTTACCAGACATACCCAAATGCAGAATTAGCACATTATCATTTGCAAAAAACATCTGAATATATTTTGCCCGCCTTACAATTTTGATTATCTCACTATCAAGCAAAATATTAAATTTTTCCTTTGGCGTATTATAGCGCAAATTCTTATCCGAGAATTTCACAGAGCTAAACTTCCGCCCTATTAACTTTGGTCTTATCTGATTTGTAACTGTTTCTACTTCTGGCAATTCCGGCATTATTTTTATTCTTTTTTTATATCATTATAAGACATCTTAAATCTCAGCAAGAATTAAATAACAGTATGGGGCTGTCTCAAACGCAATTTAAGAAATTATATCATTCCCTTTGCTTTTTTTAATATCTATCCTGAACACCCAATCTTAAAACAAGTGCGAAAATGAATAAAGATTTAACAATTTTTAAAAATTTAAAGTCAGAAAACATCTCGATGAGAAAAAGAAAAATGGTTTTTCTCGATCATCGATATTGTTGCTATTTTAACTGAGCAAGATGATTACCAAAAGTCCCTAAAATATTGGAATAAGTTAAAAGAAAGGCCCCAGATGGCAAGATGCGTTCAGCAGATACCGCAGACACATAAACAATATTCCGACTAATGCAATCTATCCCAAGCAAAAAAGCGAGCCTATTAAATTATGGTTAGCCAAAGTAGCACATGAGCGAGTTGAGGAAATGGCGGTAAAATTGCAGGTGATGCAAGGAAGGTTTTAGCAAAAAAGACTGGTAAGAAAATTGTTAATCCAAATAATTTCTTAAAAACTATAGGTAATGAATAATTGACGACCCATATAATGGATTTGACTTCACCTTTTATTACGCTATTTATATTTCCCCACTCATCCACCAAACAATTCCAAGGTAGGAAAAATAGCAAAGATAAATTTTGGTTACAAATCAGTTGAAAAAGACGAGAAGCAAAATCTTGTTAATGAAGTATTTAGATCAGTTGCATCAAAATATGATTTAATGAATGATGTTATGAGCCTTGGTATGCATAGGCTTTGGAAGAAGATTATGGTCAATAGCGTTTCGGTAATGCCTGATAGCCAGATCTTGGATATGGCTGCAGGAAGTGGCGATATTGCTTTTAGAATTTATAAAAAATATCAAACTTTTGGTGAGAATCTTCATTTAACTTTAGCTGATATTAATGCAGATATGCTAGATGTCGCGCGCGATCGAACCATTGATCAAAACCTAGATAGTAGCAAATTTACCTTCCATACCGTAAATGGTGAAGATAGCGGATTACCATCTAACCATTTTGATTATTATGTAATTGCTTATGGCATCAGAAACTTTACTGATTTGAATAAAGGGTTAGCGGAAGCAAATCGTGTTTTAAAACCAGGCGGTAAGTTTCTATGCTTAGAGTTCTCTGATATCCCGGATGGTATGTTCAAACAAATTTATGATTTTTACTCTTTTAATGTAATCCCAAAATGTGGAGAAATAATTACTGGTGATAAAGAGTCTTATCAATATTTTATTGAATCAATTAGGATGTTTCCAAAGCCACAGGAATTTACCTGCATGATGACAAAGGCAGGTTTATCAGGTAGTAACTTCAAAAATCTATTCGGTGGGATCACAACACTTTATAGAGCGGAAAAATCTAAATGATCACTCTATTGAAAAATATCATTTCACTCATATATTATTTGGCAACTCTTGTCTATTATGACGCATTATTTTTCTGCAAAAAACTGCCCGTCATTAATATCCTTATCCTACCTCTACGTATTTTTACAGTGCTACATCTCGGCAAATCTAGGGGCGAGCGATTATGTATCGCCTTCAATAGAATGGGTCCAACTTTTATAAAGCTTGGTCAATTGTTATCTTGCCGATCTGATTTAGTTGGAGCAAAGATGGCTAATGATTTATCCGCTCTGCAAGATAGTCTCCCAGCTGCAAAATTTAGCAAAATAAACAAACAAATCGAACAAGACCTCCAAGGCACGATAGGTAATAAATTTTTAGAATTTAATCCTATCGCGATTTCTGTTGCATCAATCTCTGAAGTTTTCAAAGCCACAACTCATGATCAACAGCTAGTTGCAGTGAAAGTTCTTCGGCCCAAAATCAAGCAAAGATTCAAACGTGATATTAGCTTATTATTTTTCTTCGCCCACCTAGCCAATATATTTCCGCGTCTAAAAAGATTGCGCCCTGTTGATGTGATAAAAACATTTCAAGCAACCTCAATGCGCGAATTAGATTTAAGATTTGAGGCAGCTTCAAACTCAGAGCTGAGTGATAATTTAAAATCAAATCCAAACATCCAGATTCCGAAAATTCATTGGGAGCTAACTTCAGAAAATATTCTTGTGAGCGAGTGGATCGAAGGCACAAAAATTAGTCATAAGAATGAGCTTAAAGCCCGAGATCACAATATAACAAAAATAGCTGAAGATTTATTATTATGTTATTTTGATATGGCATATCGCGATGGTCTGTTTCATGCAGATTTACATCCTGGTAACATCCTAATCACCCACTCGGGTAAAATTGTCTTAATTGATTTTGGCATTGTTGGCAGATTAAGTAAGGATGACAGAATTTACGTTACCAAAATCTTAGATGGTTTTATTCGTAAAGATTACGCTCATGTTGCCAAGATTCATTTAGATGCTGGCTATATTCCAAGATCAACTAATGTAGCAGATTTCGCTTTAGCATGCAGGTCAATAGGCGAACCATTATTTAACAAGCCACTAGACCAAATCTCAATTGCGAGATTGTTAGAATTATTATTTCGCATTACCGAAAATTATGGCATGGAAACCCAGCCCCAATTATTATTATTACAAAAGACCTTACTCACCGTGGAAGGCGTGGTTAGTCATTTAGATAGCAATGTGAATATATGGGAATTAGGCCGCCCTTGGATGGAAAATTGGGGCAAAGAAAATATGGGGCCAAAAGCTCATATAAAAGATTTAGCAGACAAATCATCTCAGATGCTACATAAGCTGCCAAGTATAATTGATGATTTGGCTGATATGTTAGAGCAGAGCAAATCTAACAAATCACAGTTAGCCAAGAAGATGTCCCTTTATAAAGCTCTATTAGCAGCTCTCATAATTGGTGCTATCATTGGCAAAATATTTTTATAATACATAATGAAAAATCTAAGAGTTGCACTTATTCACGATTGGTTAGTTGGCAAATTCGGTGCTGAAAATGTTTTTACCGAAATAATAAAAATTTTTCCTAATAGTGAAATATTTACCATCATCGATACCGTTCCAGAAAATGAAAGAGCTTTCCTACAGGGGCGCAAAACTCATCAAAGCTTTATTGCAAAACTTCCTTTCGCCAAAAAACATTTTAGAAAATATTTAAGCTTAATGCCAATTGCTATAGAGCAATTTGACCTAGATGGATTTGATCTAGTTATCTCATCCTCTTCTGCTGTTGCTAAAGGAATCATCCCAAAACCAAATCAACTGCATATCTGTTATATAAACTCGCCAATTAGATATGGCTGGGATTTGGAAAATCATTATATCAAAGAATCAAATATCACGGGTCTAAAAAAATTAATCTTGAAATACTCCATGCATAAAATGCGTATGTGGGATGTTACATCAAGTCATCGCGTTGATCACTTCATCTCTAATTCAAGCTTTATAAAAGCCAGAGTTCTAAAATATTACCGACGTGATGCAGAAGTTTTAAACCCCAATGTTGATGTTGAATATTTTGGCGAAGAACGCGATGAGTCTAAAAAATCCGATTATTTCTTCACAATAGCACGCCATGTACCATACAAAAAAATAGATTTGATAGTTAAAGCTTTCAATCAAATGCCAAATAGAACATTAGTTGTTGGTGGCTCAGGAGATCAAACCGAATATCTAAAAAAAATAGCCGGACCTAACATCACATTTACTGGCCATATCGCGCGCGCAGAAGTGAGGCAACATATGCAAAATGCAAAAGCATTTTTATATGCCGCCCTAGAAGATTTTGGCATTGTAATGGGCGAAAGCTTAGCTGCAGGAACTCCAGTCATTGCATATGGAGTTGGTGGCTCTAGGGACATTGTTCGCGACAAATCAGAATATGCAGATGCAACCGGTATTTTATTTAAAGAACAAACCGAAGAATCATTAGTTGAAGCAATTAAAGTCTTTTGCAAGAATGAAGAAATATTTACTCCAGAAAATTGCATAGCCTCAGTTACACATTTATCCGCAGCAAATTTTAGAAAGAGTTTTCAGAAAATTATTGAGAATCAATTAGAAGCAAGCTCAACTTGAGAAATGGAGAGAGAACCCTATTCGCTGAGTAGTCTTTTCTCACCTGCCTGCATTTGCACAGAACGAGACTGTCCCGAATGGATAATTCTTAACATTCTAGCTTTGAGACACGTTCATAATTTGTTTTAATATACTCTTCTTCCTAGAATTATTTTCTAAATAAATCAGAATGAGATCCGGCTCTCTCTAATGTAGTCACATCACCATTAATATTATAAATTAAAATCTAATCTGGCTCTATATGACAATCTCGGCTATTCCCGTAATTACTTACCAACGCATGATCTTTGTATTATGGCAAGGGATTTCCTTGCTCTAAAAGCAAAATAACATGTTTAATTTTAAGAAGTGATTTACCTCGTTTAAGAGACCTGGTATAATCTTTGCGAAATTGCTTGGTAGCCCTAATCTGCAGCATCCTCTGTGATTTTATCTAATGCTTCAAATAAACATGCAGCATTATCAAACTCCTCTAACTTATCTGTTTGAGTTTCAGCCAAAGCTCTTAAAGTTGTTTTATTAGGAATAGACGCCTTTAATTATTGCAGGTCATGCGAGATTCCCTCTTTAAGCTTTGTAATAATATAATCTTTTAATGTTTGCTCATGTAAAGTTGCATAAGTTTTAATTGTTTTGTGAAACTGAGTTGGAACATCAAATATAATTCTTGTAGCCATAATATCCTTTGAGCAGTATTTACTGTTCACAGTATAACAGCAAGCATCTATAACTAGAATTACAAATTAGACAGCCTAATTCACTCGAGTAATATACATGATATTAAAAAAACAAGCCGATGCAATTTAGAGCCAATAATGCAAAGAGTAAATGGGTAGATAAGCATGAGCTTTGGTATAACTATCACGAATCCTAGCAAGCTGATCATCAAAATAATCTTTGCCAAAAATCTTTTCTGGATCCTCAAGGCGCTCATCATCCATGGTAAAACCCTTGATGATATATTCCCTCAATCTTTCCGCTGCCCAAATGCGGAAGTGAGTGGCTTGGACAGAATTAACAGGATAGCCAACAGAAATTATGGCGTCTAGATTGTAGAATTTAGTTTTATATTTTTTACCATCATTGGCAGTTAGTTCTAAAATGGAACTAACTGATTCCCCTTGCAATTCACCGCCTTCGAAAATATTTTTCAGATGCTTGTTAATTGCGGGCCGCTGTACCCTAAGCATACCCGAGCAGATGCTAGTCTTCGAACTTATGCAATATACTAAATGCGTCTTATAACCATAAGAACTGTTGCAAATTACAACCCCAAAACCTATGATTGAATAATCTATCATAAATAAAAAAGGACTCTTAATGCGCAAAGCATTTTCACTCATTGAATTAGCAGTTGTTATTACCATCATTGGCTTGCTCACTGCCACAATTCAAGCCGGGATTGGTGTGGTAAAATCGGCGCAAACTCGTGCTCTCGTAGGTCAGCTTAAAGAATATAAATCTTCTTATTACGGCTTTTTCTCAGCTTATTCTGGCTTTCCTGGTGATCTAGGTAATGCCTCATATTTGTGGAGCTCTGCAGTTAATGGCGATGGTGACGGTTTGGTTGAATATGTATCAGGTGATAGCACAGAAGAATTTGCTAATACTTGGACTCATCTAGCATTAGGAGATTTTATCTCATCAGATTATCCAGCCCTGAGTTATCCCGAGGCACGAGATGATATAATGAAATATATTATTATATATTATAGCGACATACATTCACAATCAGGCAACAGTATAACAATCCAAGCCAATGATTTTTCTGGAGTTATGACACCTCTAGAAGCTTACCAATTAGATTGCAAGATTGATGACTGCTCGCCAACTATTGGCACTACATCAATTGATAATGGAGATGGTATTACAGGATCAACTACTACCTGCTTAAATGTTTCAGGTGAGCTTAATAGCAAAGATGTTCATACAGATGAATGCCGAGTTATTATGTGGCTAGATTAAGGATCTAGTAAGAGGCGATTAGTTCATTTTTCAACAAATATAGGCCTCGCTTATTCTTCGGTTGAACATATGAGTTTCGTTGCTACGAAGAAAATAACAATTATATAATATATATTATGCACCCTTCACAAACTAAAGCTTTAATTGTTAGTGAGCAGGATAAGGTCTTTGATAAACAAATAGACTTGTTGCCAATTCCAAAATTGGCAGATGGAGAAGTATTAATTAAAACCAGTTACTCATCATTAAATTATAAAGATGCCTTATCTGCATCTGGACATAAAGGAGTGACACGAAATTACCCACATGTTCCAGGAATAGATTGCGCTGGTATTATTACTGATTCCAACTCCGATCTTTTTCAAAGAGGCGATGAAGTTATCGCTACAGGTTTTGATTTAGGTATGAATAGATTTGGCGGCTTTTGCGAATATGTTACCGTTCCAGCAGATTGGTGTATTGCTAAGCCAGAAAACCTAAGTCTAAAGCAAGCAATGGTTTTTGGCACAGCCGGCCTAACCAGCGCACTTTCGATTTTAGTAATCCTGCAATATAAAAAAGATCTAAGTGGTAAAAATATTCTAATTACAGGCGCCTCTGGTGGCGTTGGTTTGTTATCAGCTTTATTATTTAAAGAACTAGGTTACTCCGTTACAGTTACCACAAGAGTAAAAGAACATAGCTTCCTATATGATTATAATTTTAATGATGTCATTTTAACTAATGAGTTAGAATCACAGCAAAGCAAACCGTTGCTAAACCGACAATTTAATGCAGCCATCGACATTTTGGGCGGAAATATATTGGCCAATATACTAAAAATCATTGATTATCATGGCGTGATTGCATCATGCGGTAATATCACCGATAATTCATTCCAGACGACAGTCTTACCAATGATTATTAGAGGGGTAAAATTAATTGGTATTACATCAGCAAATGCTTTAATGCATAATCGCCTTGCTGCCTGGGCACTATTAAATTCACATAGTCATATCTTAACAGAAAATCTTTATAGAGAAATTGCTTTAGAAGAATTACCTGTATATATAGATAAAATGTTGCTAGGACAACATAGCAAACGAACAATTATAAAATTTTAATCTCCATGGATAAAAACAACTCAAATAAAAGCAAATTACTTTTTGTCGGTTTATCACTATTAATAACTGCAGGCGTATTTTATCTCGGCATTTGGCAAACATCTCGGCATTTCGAGAAGAAATTTATTATAGAGCACTATAAAGACCAGGTACAAAAACCAATCCAAAATATTACTGATACAGCACTAAATGACCCCATCATAAATAAATTTCAGATATACAAGGCCAAAGCGACATTCATCCCAGATAGCATAATATTTTTAGGACCCAAACAAATTGCTAAGGTTGTAGGGTATAATATTGTCAGTTTGTTTGAGATAGAGAATAAACAAAAAATGATTATTAATTTAGGCTTTATCCCGCTTGATGAGAAAGATAGCTTTACAATAAATCCGGGCCTACAGTCACTTACCTTAATGCAGCGTCAGTTCCGCCCAAGACCAAACATCTTTATTCCAAAAAACCAGCCGAATAGTAAGAGCTGGTTCTACCTCGACCAGCCTTCCCTAGTACAGCATTACAACACTCAAATAGCAGGAGTATATTTTGACTTACTATCAGATAATTTTGCATCTGAGATTAAACCTTTTAATAAAAATGAAGTTAATTTCTTTAATGAACATTCAAAATATGCAATAACCTGGTTTAGTCTTGCAGCTATTTTAGCTATTTTAGTGGTAGTTTATATCAGAGCCGAGAAAGTTAGATTTAGATCTTAACACGCAGGAGCGAACCCATCTCTATTACGGCCCAGTAAGGTAGCATTAACAAAAATCCTGCACTTTTATAAATGTGGGTGAGATACGAAAATTTGTAGGGGCGCTGTCCTCCGGCCCTTGACAGAGCGAACTCGATGTTTCTGGGCGAAAAAAACCAGCCCCTACGACTCTTTGTCTAAAAAAATATTAAATTCATTTTTATTATGTCAAAAACCATTGTCATAGTAGAGATCTTTGTATACTGCAATTACCCCCGACTCTCGCGCTTTCTTATCTTCATATTAAGCATCTCTATGCTAAGTGAAAAAGCCATGGCGAAGTAGATGTAACCTTTTGGAAAATGCATCCCCAAGCCTTCAGCTATTAACAGAACACCTATAAGCATAATAAAAGCTAAAGCTAATATTTTGATTGCAGGATGATGGGTAATAAAGTCAGAAATCGCTTTCGACAAAAACAACATCACAAACATAGCTATAGTCATGGCTACTATAATTACACCAACATAGCTCGATACTCCAACTGCAGTAATAACTGAATCAAAAGAGAAAATAAAATCTATAAATATAATTTGAATAATCGTCTTAGCAAAAGCCCCCTGAAATTGATGAGAGTTTGTTTTTTCCTCTCCAACTGCAACCTCACCATGAATTTCGATCGTCGCTTTAGCTAATAAAAACAAGCCTCCTCCAAGCATCATCAAATCCTTACCAGAAAATGCCCCGCCTAATATATACAGCCACGGTTCTTTGAGGCTAATAATCCATACAACGGCAAATAACAAACCTATCCGCATTATTAATGCGAGCATCAGTCCAATAACACGCGCCCTATGACGTTCATGCTCAGGAAGATGGGCAACAACTAAAGCTATAAAAATAACATTATCTACACCAAGTATTATCTCAAGCGCGGTCAAAGATATTAAACTTGTCCAAATTTGGTAATCAGTTAGAAATTCCATTTAGCCTTACTAGAAAATACTTTATTATTCTTCATTGGCATCTAGCTCACTATCATCTCGACCTTCTTCATCCCGCTCTTCTCTGCCTTCGTGCCGCCTTTTTTTATGACTTCTAAACTCTTCTATACTCAATTCTCCATCGCTATTTTTATCCAATTTCTTAAAAAACTTCTCAGAATGTGTCAGAAATTCTTGTTTACTAACCGCTCCACTAGAATCTGTATCCATCCTATCAAATTTCTTACTTGGATGGCCAGCCATCCGTTCACGTTTACTGCCCGAGTCAGCAGAGGCGGCAATGGCCAATAACAAATTTATGGCTAAAGTTATCATTAAAAATATTTTCTTTGTCATAATCTATTGTTCATTAATTTACGGATCAATGTTAGGTAACAAAACTACTTAAAAATTCTAGTATTTTTTAACAATTCATTTTACTATCTCTTAAGGAATTATATGCTATGCTCTCCAGGGCAAAGAGTTTATACCAACTCACATTTGCATAATCCATAGATCATTGGTATAAAAAACCAGAGCGTAACGTGAACGCCCCCACTTAAAAATATTTTTAAGATGGGATTAGTATTACAAATCAATTTACTTTATATGACAGATTTCAAAGAACTGAATTTAAGCACTAAAATCCTTACTACTTTAGAAAAACAAAATTACACAAAAGCCACACCTATTCAAGCCCAAGCAATTCCGCATTTGCTCGCCGGCAAGGATTTATTGGGTATAGCACAAACTGGTACCGGAAAAACCGCTGCTTTTGCTATACCAATTTTAGAGAATTTAGGAAAAAGTAATAACAGCGTGAGAGCAAATAATGTTAGAGCCTTAATTCTCACGCCAACTCGAGAACTAGCCGCACAAATTCATGATAAGATTCAATGTTACGGAGAAAGTTTTAAACTTAGGTCGGACGTCATTTTTGGCGGGGTTAATATCAAACCACAGATTGCCGCTTTATCGCGCGGATCTGATATTGTAATAGCAACTCCTGGACGTTTACTCGACTTACTAAATCAAGGCTATGTACATCTAATGCGTGTTGAAATTTTTGTACTTGATGAAGCCGATAGGATGCTCGATATGGGCTTTATTCGTGACATCAATAAGATTGTCGCAAAATTGCCGAAAAACAGACAAAACCTACTTTTCTCAGCAACCATGCCAAAGGATATATCAAGCCTTGCAAACTCCCTATTAAATGATCCGGTGAAAATTGAAGTCACACCAGAATCAACAACCGTAGATAAAATAGATCAAAAAGTTCATTTGGTCGCGAAAGAGGATAAGCCAGCCTTACTAAAGGCTATTATTAATCAAAAAACTACAGAGAGTGTGCTAGTCTTTACCAAGACTAAATATGGCGCTAATCGAGTTGAGAGATACCTAAACAAAGTGCATATTACAGCCGAAGCAATACATGGTGACAAAGTACAATCTGCTAGAGAAAAAGCCCTAGACTCATTTCGCTCTGGTAAAACAAAAGTTTTAATCGCAACAGACATAGTAGCCCGCGGTATTGATATACCACATATTACCCATGTTATAAACTTTGATTTACCACATGATCCAGAAAGCTATGTCCATAGAATTGGTCGGACCGCTAGAGCAGGAAGAAGCGGTATTGCCATTACTTTTTGCGATCCATCTGAACATAAAATGCTTAAAGCTGTAGAGCAAGCCATAAACTATCATATACCCCGAGATCACTCTCACCCATTTTCCGATGTGAAAGATAAACATAACCAAGGCTCAAAGCCTAACCAGGCTCAGGCTATAAAGCAAACTCCTAGCAAATCTAACAAAACGAGCGCTAGCGAGAAACCTAAACAAGGAATGCCTAGCAGGACTGCAAATCATACATCTTTGACAAACAAGAAACCTCACTCTAAAAACAAATCAAAATCAGGCAAGGCAAAACCAACAGAAGAACTATCTTTCTTTGCCCGCCAACGCGCAAGATTCTTTGGCAAAAAGAAGTAACATCTTTTGGTTTCAACAAAAATAGCTTGACAGAATTGTAATAAAACAATACAAAATGGGCCTGTAATTAATTTTTATCAAGTGCGAATAGATATAGAAAATAATGCAAACCAATTCAACGCCTCACATACCAAGCCTCATATCAATATGATAGATACTTTGAAATATTGCAAAAAATTTCAAGCCGCAGGTTTCGACGAAAAACAAGCTGAGATATTAGTTGCCTCCCTTGCCGAAACAACCGAGCAAACCATCCAGATTTACAGGGATGAAGAGCTGGCTACCAAAGGAGATATTAAAGTCATCGAAGGACATATCAAAGTTATTGAAGAAAATATCAAAAGAATTGATAGGGATATTGCGGAATTAAAGGTTACTATAGAGCAAGTACGTAGTAATTTACTACAATGGATGGTCACAATGTTGTTTGGGCAAACGGCCATTATTATTGGCGCAGTTTTTGCCATGATTAAATTCTTAAATTAGCAGAAAACCGTTTAAAAAAGATACGTTACCAGCTAAATCAACCATATCTTTTTGCAAATTTTATATTATGAAGATTGATAGAAGATTTTTACAAATATCATAATAAATGGTCTTGATCACTCCACATAAAATTATTCGCTCAAAGAGAAAAACTATTGCACTTCAAGTGAATAGTGAAGCGGAGTTAATTGTGAGAATACCGATGCGCTTAAGCCTTAGTTATGTAGAGAAAATCATTCATCAAAAACATGATTGGATTATCAAGAAGCAAAGTGAGATTACTAAGGCGGTAAATAAATTTACTACAAAAACCTTTCAGGACTCTGAAGAATTCTTATATTTAGGAATATCATATAAATTAAAATTTGCCGAAAATCAAAAAACTACTCTAATTTTTAACAACGAATTCTCCATTCCACTAAATGAGGAAATCTTTGCTAAACTTATCCTAACTAAATGGTATAAAATCGCAGCCTTGTCGCATATTACAAACCGAGTAGAATTTTACTCAAAGCAAATGGGGCTGGATTATAAATCCCTCCAATTAAGCAACGCTAAAACTCTATGGGGAACCTGTAGTAGTGATAATAAATTAAGCTTCTCTTGGCGACTAATAATGGCACCAACTGATGTAATTGATTACGTAGTTGTGCATGAGCTTAGTCATATTGTACACAAGAATCATTCCAAGCAATTTTGGAGCAAAGTAGCAAATACCATACCCCTTTATAAGGCAGATCAAAAATGGTTAAAGCAAAATGGTTATTTACTGCATTGGTAAATATCGATATAATGTTTAAAGATAATTCTATCTCTTGACAGAGTAATATTTTTTATACTAACTAAATCTTATTAGTCATAATATGTTTTAATAGTAATATGAGAAAAACCACAGAAATACACCCCTCCAACATAGCCGATCAATTATATCTTGGCCACCATGATCCTGAAGTAACCGAAGAGTTGCTACAAGAGTGGCAATTTCCATTAATAAAAAACATATTAATAAATCAAGACGATTCCAAACCCTATGCATTACGAGCTCTATCTGGAGGAAAAATAATAGCACAATTCCAATCCATGTTACTAGAAGCTATTAAGCCAATATCTGGGGACGATGCAGGAGAAATCTTGAAAGCAGGTAATATTGAAGAAAGTTTGCAACTGGACTTGACCAGGATTATCATAAAAGATGCTAATAAGGAAGCAGCATTTAATGCCTTAGCTGGATCAAATATACCCACCAAAATACAAAAAATGCTATTAGAGTTAATAGAAAATTCTACAGAAACATTAGATATTTTAAGCAAGTGTAAAATCCCTGAAGATTCACAATTAAAATTGATAGAGAAACTATCGCCAGAAGATTCAATTAAACTTTTTCGCGATGTGGTATTCTATCCCAAGGAATCACTTTTATCTCAAAAATCTAAATCTATTCTAAAGCAAAAAGTAGAAAATCGGCAAAATAATAAAGATCATAAAAAAGCAGATCTTATCTATTTTGATAAACAAGAATAAACTCAAATTGAGTTCTTTCTTATTTTATTATCAACCGAATCTTATACCAAGTCCCATCTTTAAATCAGGATTTAATTGAATATTTTATGGCATAAAGTAGTAAATTATGATTTAAAGATAGGACTTGGTATTACTAAATAACAAAAGTAATATAATAATTATCTGGCCAAATAATGCAGGTAAAATAAAGCCTATATTACCAATATGATACATCAAGAATCCCGTTAATATGCACCCAACTATTCCGCCACAATTTGTGACAAAAGATAAGCTATTATTAGCGCCTATACGCTGATTTTTACAAAAGAAATAATTCACCCTAGCCTCACAACCTATATAATAAAATGAGACAAAAAATCCTGATGCAAAACATAAGATTGCTAAAAGCCTAAAATCCTCCTGAAAACAAAACATTCCTATCAATGAAATAGATAGGCACATACTGGCAATTAAGAAAATTCTGCGATGACAAAATTTATCTAAACATCGCGCTACAAACAAATTCAGCAAAGCACTTAAGGTATAACAACTTGCAAGAATCGCACCTTGCTCAGGCGCAAATCCAACATCTATTGCATAAATTACTACAAAACTCAATATCGAAATACTTACCACTTCCTGAGTAAATTTAGCAAAATATAATAATGGTTGAGCCCTCAAATATTCGGCCACCTTATGCGAGACATCATCGCGAATTTCCGGCAGAGGAGTTTTAATTAAACTCATACAATAATAAGCTAGATAAGAAAAACTGCTAGATATAATAAAATTATATAAATTTAAACTACCAAGCAAACTTACAATATAAGAACCACTCGCAAACCCTGAGCATAAAACCATAGTATTAATACTGATCCAAAAATTACGATTTTTATTCGGTATGATCGTATTATACCAACTTTGCTTGATCATTGAGAACGCATACCAATACACTCCAATTAGAGATACAAAGCCTAACCAAATGATAAAATTTAGATAATGCCCTATCAGCATCATAATACCAAAATGCAAGCATGTAGCTGCTTTGAGAAATGGTTTTACTCCTTGAGATTTAAGCAACCTAACTATTTGGTGTGCAAAAATAATACCTGCAAGTAACTCTACAATAACCGAAAACCCTATCATAGTTTCACTCAAATTATTATATTTTAATATCACCGGAAAGATTACAATATTAATTCCCATAGCCGTAAAGAAGAAATATATGCTTAAGAGTATTTTAATTAGATCACGCCTTTGATCCTTATTATTAATAGCTGAGGGTTGAGTCATTTTGTAATTATAGTTTTTATTGGGATTAATTCAATGAGTATCATTTTTGCTGTATTTTTAACTAACTTAGAGACGCATCATCATGCGCCTGGTGCATAAACAAAAAATAAATAATGAATATAAATCGAAACACTCCAATTTTCCCAATATTCCGACGATAATTATGCACTTGTATTTACCACCTCAGAGACGCAAGATTTTGCGTCTCTACATATTCTTAATTAATGCAAATCAAAACACTCTAACATCCCGATGATCATTATTTCTTAGATATAGCTTAGTTCTTATGCGCCGGGAGTCCCTGCCCCTACGTCAAGCCGCTTTGTCTATATGCAAAGTTTGAGTTGGAAAAGCAAAATCCGCTTTATGCTTGGCAATAATTGCCGCAATATCCAGCAAAATCAGTTGTTTATCAGCATGATACTTTGTCCAATCAACAGTTTTTGTAAAACAATAAATTTTAATATTCACTGAAAAATCACCATATTGACTAAGGTTCACAATTAATGACTGATCATGATCAAGAAGGTCTGAGTTTTTTAAATTTTCTTTAATCTTATCAACTATCTTCTCTAATTGACTAATATCTTGATAACGAATGCCTATCACTTCATCAATTTTACGATTAGTCATACGACTTGTGTTAATAACAATGATTGAGCTAAACAGAGCGTTTGGAATATAAACCGGCCTTTGATCAAAATTACGCACAACCGTCAAACGCCAGCCTATTGACTCAACCGTGCCTAAAATTGTTTTATCTGGGGAATCAATCGTATCACCAACTTTAAATGGCTTATCCATGTAAATCATTATAGCGCCAAAAAAATTAGCTAATAAGTCTTGTGCTGCAAAACCAATAGCCAAGCCTCCAACTCCACCAAAAGCCAATAGTCCTGAGATGTTAATGCCAAATGACTGCATTAAAATTAATGCCACCGTGATATAAACACTAGCTCTAAGCAATCTGGCAATAATATTAGCACTATTAGCATCCTGTGAGCTAGCTCGACTAGTTTCTTCATAGCTTTTAATGAGCTTCAACACAAAGCTCATCGCTATAAAAATAATTAATACCGCTTTAATTCCTGAAATAGCAGATAATATCTCTATATTTAACTTCTTCCCTAGAAGCTCTAGCGCAAAACTAAAGCCAATAATATAAATCAACAGCCTTACTGGCTGTTTGAGAGACACTAAGATGATATCATCCCAATTTCGATGATTCCGAGTAGCCCTCTTGTGTAACTTGTCCAAAAACTTAGCACAAAATGCTGAGGTTATTAACGTCAAAAAAATTGTTAAAAGCACTTGAATTACTAAAGAGTTATGCACCAGATCGGAATTCAAATAATCTAAAACTTGTTGCATATCAAACCTCTATATTTTTGCTATTATAGCGCTAACTAATTAACTTTTAGAAGCTAGCTTTAAAGAAATAATCTTATCAGGATTACCAACGGTACCATTCATATAAGCGTCACCCTTTTGGATTTCATCAATATACTCCATTCCTGAAGTCACCTTACCCCATACAGTATACTGACCATCTAAATGCGGCGCATCATCAAGCATGATAAAAAACTGACTATCAGCTGAATTTATATTCTGCGCTCTTGCCATTGAAAGAATACCACGTTCATGCCTGACCTTTGAAAATTCAGCATCAAGATTTTGACCACTACCACCAGTACCATCACCTTTTGGATCTCCTGTTTGCGCCATAAATCCTGCAATAACTCTGTGAAATTTAATGCCATCATAAAAGCCAGAATTAACTAACTCCTTAATTCGCTTTACGTGATTTGGCGCTACGCCTTCATACATTTCAATTTTTACTGTTCCATATTTTAATTCCATAATTAAAATATTATCATCTGAGATACTCTTTGCTTCTACCATCGTTATAGCTCCGAAAACAATTAATAAACTGTAACAAATTTTTCTAAACATCTTGTAATACCTTGGGTATGTTAAATGAGATTTTCTCCTGCTTACCATGAATAGTTTTTAGCTCAACTATAAATTTCTCTTTCATGTATTTTATTAACCCGTCCATTAATAACTCTGGGGCCGAAGCTCCAGCAGTGACTCCAACTTTTTTAGCTTTTGAAAAATCTACCTGATCTAAATCTTCAATATTTTCGATCAAATATGATGGCAAATTATTTTTAGTACCAATGTCCTTAAGTCGGTTAGAATTAGAGCTATTACTAGCACCAATAACTAATAAAAGGTCAACATCCTTTATTAGGAGCTTCACAGCATCCTGACGATTCTGTGTGGCATAACAAATATCTTGCGAAGAAGGCCCTTGAATCTTTGGGAACCTGCGCGCTAGCGCTGCAATAATATCAGCCGTCTCATCAATTGACAAAGTTGTTTGAGTAACAAAAAATGTATTCTCTGGATTCACAAGTTCTAAGCCCTCTACATCCTTTACCGATTCAACCAAATATACTATCCTCTTCGACCTACCGCTAGTACCCTCAACTTCTGGATGCCCCTTATGACCAATTAACACAATCTCTGCTTGCAGCTTATCATATTTCTCAACTTGCCTATGCACTTTTTTTACTAATGGACAAGTTGCATCCAACACCTGCAGGCTCCGCTTATCTGCATCGATTTCAACTTGGTCAGAAACACCATGTGCGCTAAAAATCGTATGCGCTCCTTCTGGTATTTCAGAAATATCAGACACAAAAATCGCGCCCTTAGCTCTTAAGGCTGCAACCACATGCTTATTATGAACGATCTCATGACGCACATAAATAGGTTTCCCATATTTTTGCAAAGCCCGCTCAACAATTTCAATTGCACGATCAACACCAGCGCAAAAGCCTCTAGGTGTAGCTAAATGTAATTCCATTTTTTGCATAATTTATTTTATGATTTCAATTCTACTTTTTTGTTTTTTTTGCTAAATTTATCTGCTTCCCCCTAGCAACCGCAAGCTCATTGGGCCCAACCTCCTTGGTGATAACCGATCCAGCTCCAACCATAGCACCTTTGCGCAAAGTAATAGGTGCCACTAATGCAGTATTAGAGCCAATAAAAACTCCATCTTCTATGATGGTTTGATGCTTATTCAAGCCATCATAATTACAGGTTATGGTACCAGCTCCAATATTTACATCATTACCAACAAGACTATCTCCTATGTAACTTAAATGCGCAGCCTTTGAATTTTTGCCTATATTAGATTTTTTAATTTCAACAAAATTTCCGACCCGACAATTAGTACCAACATTGACATCACCTCTCAAATGAGCAAAAGGCCCGATAACACTATCCTCCCCTATAACACAATGCTCTAGATATGAAAAAGACTTAACTCTAACTCCAGGTTTAATAATAACATTTTCACCTATATAACAATTCGGCTCAATAACAGCTCCAGCCTCAATCTTGCAATCCGCGCTAAAATAACTACTCTCTCCTTTAATAATCTTGACTCCCAGGGCCAATAATTCTGATATCTTTCCAATCTGAAAAACTTCTTCTGCAAAGGCTAATTCCAAAGCATCATTTATACCAAGTACCTCTGTATAATCAGCAACCACATAGCCAACTTTTTTACCTTGCTTATTCAACAAAGAAACAACATCTGTTAAATAATATTCTTCCTTCTTATTATTGTTATTTACCTGAGTAATTACTGATTTTAAACCCTCTGTTTTAAAAGCCATGATACCCGAATTACACAATGTATAATCATCATTTTTATCACCTAATTCAATCGCTTCTGTAATTTTAATTAATTTATCATCCCGGGTAATTAATTTACCATATTGATTATCTTCTTCGTAATCAAAGCCAACTACAGCAGCACTATACCCACTCCTAATTTGCTCAACTAGATCATCAATTATATCCCTAGATATAAATGGTGTATCACCATATAAGACAATAGTGATGTCGCTCGTTATATTACTAGATTGTACTGCTACCTTTACCGCATCAGCAGTTCCAAGCTGCTGCTCCTGTACTACAAAATTAATATTAAAATCTCGTGCAGATATATAGTCTTGAATCTCATTATTATTTTTTGGGACAATGCAAAAAACCGTCGATTGCTGCGGCAACATATGCAAAATATGCTCAATGAGACTTCTACCAGCAACTTCATGCAAAACTTTAGATTTATCACTTTTCATTCTACTGCCCTTACCAGCAGCTAAGATAATAAAAGAAATGGTATTTGATATTTGAGACATTTTAAATATTTTTAGTGATTTTAAGAAATGAGACTTTGTATTTTACAAAAGACAAATCAAACGCCCGTTAAGAATAAATAAATTATCTATATATGCAATAACACTATTTACTTATCTTTAAAAGAGCTAGGTATTAACTTGCGCTACACAGAATACATTGCGTCCTACAGCCATTTATCCCTCTTATGCAAATTAATTTTGCAATATTTTGCAATTTGTACTTGTCTTTTTAATTAATTCATCAAAAAATCAGATCCGAATTCATATAAAATATTTTACATGCAAATAGCGCTTTTTATCTTACTTATTATATCCTCTGGTGCAGCTGGAGTATTCGCCTTTTCCCTGCGTAAGTACCAGAACAAATTGTTTGAGCAGGCCGTTCAAAACAAAAAATCCCTCGAAGATAGTCATAGCTTAACAACTATGAAAGAGCAGGAGCTAAGTAGTGCAAAAATCGAAATAGAGCATATGGCTACACAGTTATCCGAACATAACATGCATTTAAAAAGTGAGAAAACTAATGCCTTTAACGACGGTCTCAAGCAAGGATCAGGCGCTCAAGAAGAATTAAAAACTAAGCTTACAGACCAATCTACTCAGGTTAAATCATTAAAGTTAAAAGTTCAAACTCTTACAGACCAATCTGAAGTATCAAAATTATCAAATAAAATCCGTAGCAAAACAAATGATCTACTTCATGAATTAGTGGATACAACAAGAAACTGCCTACAGAATAACTTGCTAAGGCAACAGGAAATTGCTCATAATAAAAACATTTCACTAATCCCAAATAAAATTAGTAAAAGCTACTCTTTATCTTTTGATTATATTCTTGCAAATAGCCGATTAGTTGAAAATCAGGATTACCTAATTGACAAACTAACTACCGAAGATAATGTCGAAAAATGTCACTATACCGTCTTTATTATATCTAATGAGACAGTTATTTTAGTTGATAATAAACTAGCTATATTCTTCGAAGAAAACACCAATGCCTTTGAATCATCCGACCCTAAGGTTATTACGCAGATTAATGACATTATTGAAGAGCGCATCAAATTTCTTAGCAACACTAAATTGCAAGACAACATTAAAGAAATTGTCTCAAACCTAGATAGCGTTATAAAGGTAAAAGAATTTATAGCTGGTATTTACGTACCTAGCGAGATGATTTTTAATGACTTGTTAAAACCCGATTTTGACTTCTTTCGTAAAATCAACAAAGCTAAAATTAAACCTTTAGTACCAGCAAGTATCGTATCTATAGTCAAATCTGCAGAAGCTTCATTTTTACTAGAAGATGCATTAGTGAGTTATAAGATAGTTGAGGATATTGCGCATGATATTGATCAAGTTCTTGCCTCTACTCCGGAAACTAAAGGCACAAAAGTGAGTAAAAAACTTAACCCTGCTGCATCTATTACTAAGCCACAAGATGATTATGATGTAGAAACAGATTCAGCGCCAAAGGATATTGCAAAACAAGAAGCCAAGCCTAAGACACTCGATAATGACGATGATCTTGATCTAAATTTTGATGATGTAGAAGCAGATTCAGCGCCAAAGGATATTGCAAAGCAAGAAGCCAAGCCTAAGACACTTGGTAATGACGATGATCTTGACCTAAATTTTGATGATGTAGAAACAGATTTAGCTACAAAGGATATTGCAAAACAAGAAGCCAAGCCTAAGACACTCAATAATGACGATGATCTTGATCTAAACTTTGATGACATTACCGAAGCCCCAGATACTCCTATAGCATCACCCCCTTCAGAAGATGACTCAGCTAATCCGGAAGGAACACCGCAAAGTGAAGATTTTAATTTAGACTTTGATGATCAATCTGGCGATTTAGAGCACTCTATGGACTCATACTTAGACAACCCTGATATCTTAAGAATTAATAATGAGGATGTACATATAGACTCATCCGACTCACTTGATGAACCATCAATAACAAATCCTGGAGAACCCAAGAAAGAAAATTTCAGGCCTGAGATTAAAATTGATCCTTTAGACTCTGAGGAAATGAGTGACCAAAACACCATATTTAAATCAGAGACTAATGCCGACCAGATTAAAGCTCAGAGTAGCTCTAATCGCAATGGTATTGATCAACTCGATATAGGCGGATTCCTAGATAACTCAGGTGATGATAGCGCAGAAGAACCTGAAAACAAATCTGATGAAGCTACTAGCTCTAGTGAGTCAAGTTCGAACGGATCTGATATTGATGACTTCCTAAAAAGTTAATTAAGTTAAAATGATCAAAAATTTACTCGCTACTGATTTCAATAAATTTGGTCCAGGATTATTACTAGCTGCAACAGCCATTGGTGTATCGCATATTGTTCAATCTGTACAAGCAGGAGGTAAATATGGCCCGATATTAATCATAGCTATTATATTGATTCACTGCGTCAAATACCCATTCTTTCTAACGGCTCCGAAATATAGCTCACATACAAAGAGAAGTTTACTTTATGGTTACTTTGAGATTCATCCTGGCTTTTTAGTTTTATTTTTATTTCTAACCCTGCTCTCAATGTTTTCATTGCAATCTGTGGTCACATTAATTGCTGCAGCTGTTTTTGAGAATATATTTCATTTCAATATCCCAATCGGCCTCCTCTCTTCTATTGTATTATTATTTTGTGCCTTGATATTGTTTATTGGTCGCTATGATTTTCTAGATAAGATGGTAAAGCCTATTATTCTAATCTTATTTTTAGCAACAACTATAGCATTAGGTGTAGCTATTTTTGGGCCAACGGACCCAAGTCAAATTCCTTCAACTACCCAATTTTCTCTTACCTCAAAAATTGATTTTCTATTTCTAATAGCATTTCTAGGTTGGATGCCATGCCCCCTTGATTGTGTTGTGTGGAATTCTATCTGGACCACAAGTAAGCAAGAAAATACTCAGGGAAAATATAATTTTCATATCGCCAAATTAGATTTTCAAATCGGCTATGTCACAGCTTGTATATTAGCAATATTATTCTTAAGCCTTGGTTACTTCATATTTTACCAGAATAATATTGCCTTAGATAGTAAGGCAGTTCCATTCATTGGCACTTTTTTAAGTATTTATACAAAACAATTTGGCCAGATTGCCTTTTATATTATTGCAACAGCCGCATTATTTACTATGTTTAGTACTGCAATTACTTGCCTAGACGCATATCCTAGAATCATCAGTAAATCTTTGAATATTTTATCAAACCACTACCGTAAGAAAAATTTAAATGAACAACATTTATATAACTACTTATTGCTGTTCACAGTTATTGGTACAATTTTTGTTTTAATGTGCCTTCTCACTAATATGCAGCAAATCATCATGATTGCTACCCTAACATCATTTATCTCCTCTGCCATACTGGTAGTATTGCATCAAATGATCAACTTACGTTTATCTAAAAAATACGATGATTGCAGGATGTCCAAACTGTCCATATCTTATGCAAACATTTGTATTATAATAATACTAACCCTGAGCGGGACAATGCTTTATAATCTATTCTAGATCTGAGCATAAACTCAAAGATTTATCTAACGCCTGAGATTCTATACCAGCGCAATCTAATACCGAGTGAAAAATACTATTGTGACGAATAAATTTTTGTGAATGGGCCTCTATATTCTGAACCTTCTTACTATTGCGCTGCCTAAACATATCCGAAGCCCATATCATCATCGGCACATGGAATTGTTCCACCCTAGTGTCACTACTACTACCCTGGCCATGCAAGAAAAAACCTTCCTCTCCAAGAGATTCCCCATGATCTGCTACATAGACCAATAAAGCATTTTTGCTTTCCAGAAGATTAATCAACTCAGACAAATATTTATCCACTGCCAAAATGCTATTATCATAAGAATTTATTAAGGCCTCCGGATTACACTCAGACATTTCTCGCGCTTGTCTGTGACCACCATATCGAGTGCCAATAACATTACAAATTGGCTGCCACTGCTTCACTGTGTAATTATTATCATATGGCCAATGAGTGCCCTTAGTATCAACAACCATTAAAGTTTTAGTTTGCGCGTTATCTATATACTGGTCCATCACATCTATATAATCAGTATCATATCTATAACCCTTAGATACCACAACTTCACTCTCTGATATAATATTAGTTATACCCAGGTTGAGCATTGTCTGTTCATATAAATGAGCATTATCAAACCAAATAGTATCAAAGTTTAACTTCCTAAAGATGCTAATAAAAGATGTTTCACGCACCTCTTTTCTATTATGATATTCTGCCCTAGTTAACAAACATGGCTTAGATTCAATCGATAGGTTGGAGCATGATCTAACATTAGGAAAATTTATCAAATTCCGAATCTTCTCTAAGTTGGGTGTAGTTTCACGCTCATAACCATTAATGTGAAATTTGTCCGCCCGAGCAGATTCACCAATCACCAACACCACAATCAAATCTTCATTCCCAGGCAAAACCTTACTTTCAAGATTTGCTACATCATACCGCGTAGAAAGGTTCAGCTTGCTTGCTGTATATTTTACTCCACCATTTAATATATTATACGGCATATTCTGATTGATGTTATTGTCCAAACCTACTGCAAAAAACACAAATGATACCATCAAAAATATGGCCTTTGCATTAACTGCATTTTTTTTATCATATTTTAAAAATATCCAAATAGCCAAAGCGGAAATAAGCAGTGAGGATACAGAGGTCCAAATTAAATTATATGTGATAAAATCATTAATAATCCCAGTTGGCGTTTCAAACAACAATGCTAAACTGCGCTCATCAACTCTAATTTTATACTCTGTGATAAAATATGCTGAGACTGCACTAATGAGGAAAATAAAAGGTAAGAAAATAATAAAAACACTACGCAAACATGTAAGCGAGAATAGCATTATAAAAGCAAACTCATATGAGAGTAGCACATTAAATAACATTTCTGCTTTTCTTCCATTTAACGCATAAATATTATGCACAGATGCAGATGAATATAACGCAACATAAACCAGCGACAAAATGGCTATAAAACTAAATCTATTATAAGGTATATTAACCCTATTCTTTATCATACCATGACCTATATATTTGATATATTTCATTTATTGTTAATTGATGCGGCCTCTTCGACAAGATGATTGGATCAATTTGGGCAATATTAAATCTGCCATCCTTTAAACTATTGGCAATTATTTTTCTCTTTTGACTAAACATAGTTTGAGATACCTGTTTAAATTTCAGTAAATCAATATCCTCATAAGTTTGATCTAACCTTTCAAACTTTATAATCATGGACATAATTTTTGGAGGCGGAAGAAACGCTGTAGGTTTTACTAAAAATAATTTTCTAGCTCTACCCACAATATTAGTAATCGCCGAGAGCCTAGCAAATAATTTGTCTCCAGGTAATGCAACAATGCGATCAGCTACCTCTTTTTGAAACATCAAAACCATTATTTTAACATTAGGATAAAATGTCAGAAGATTTGTATAAATTTTAGTTGAGATATTATAAGGCAAATTTGATATCAAAATCACCTCATCTCCAAATTTACTAAAATCAACCTCCAAACAATCCTCATTTATGACCGTAATTTTCTGGTCAAAGAACTCTGTAAATTCTCGGTAAATATCATTAAATCTATGATCCTTCTCAAGCAAAATTAACTCTTTTGGATTGTGTTTTAAAATCGACCTAGTCAAACATCCTGGACCAGGACCAATCTCCACAACCACCTTACCCTTAATATCAACTCCACTTACAATTTTATCGGTTAAGCTCTCATTAATAATAAAGTTTTGCCCTAAAGTTTTATCATTAATTAGGTTATATTTTTTAATGAATGCGTATGTTGTAGGCAAGTCTGACATAAGTTGTTGTCTAAATTAAAGCTAATTATATCTCTCAACAAAAGCCTGACGCTTCATATTCTCAAATAACGTTTTAACTTTAAGTTCAAATTTATTATAAAGTAATTTTTGCTTTATCTCCTGATTCGACACCAAAGACTCATCTTTTACATTCAACAGCTTTAGAAAAACATAACTGTCTTTATATTTAAATGGCTCTGATACCCCACCTATTTCTAATTGCTCTATTTGCTCTAAAACTGCTAAATCAATATTATTAGCATAATTAGTTATAACTTGATCTTGCTTAAGCGCTGAATTACCAAATTGGCTTTTTAACATTTCAAAACTAATCTTGGCGGTCTGAAGCTTGGCATAATTATCAATAGCTGATTGCTGAGTTTTTTCTTCATCATCGCCAATAAAGAAATTTACAATATCATACTGATAAAATTTATTATTAGCAGAGGACTGAATATATTCAGCTATTTCATACTCACCAACATTCAAATCTTGGTAAATCTTATTATATAAATATTTTTGCCATAAGAGCTGATTCTCTATTTGCTCCCGAAAAAGCTTCATCTCAATTATGCTGCTGATTTTTTCTTTAAAAGCTTCATTATTTAAGTTATTCCTAATCGCCATCTCAGATATAACTTCCTCTATATCTTCATCATTTATAGCAATATTGATACTCGTGGCAGCTGATTTTTTAATAAATTCATCAATCAAAACTTCTCTAGTTTGGAAAAATAATTGAGTAAAATTATCTTCAGATATTTGCATACCAGATTGATAAGAAATAAAACGTAGTCTCTGCATAATATCATAATTGGTAATTACTTCTATGCCAACTTTAGCTACTATAACTATTTCAAAATCTTCAGCTTTACTAGCTTGATAATAGAAAAATATAAGAGCTATAATTATTAATTTTTTCATCGTTTAAACTCTTAAAGTAAAAAATTACTAGCAACATAACCCAAAATATGACAGATTAGATAACTAAGGATAAAAACTATCTAAATGATTAAAGTCACAAAATATACCAAATTATCAGATATTCTAGAATTCATTCCATTATTTGCGGAGAAATATACGGATCTAACTAATAGCGAATTAATCGAATATTTAATATCAGTCAGCGAATCTAATGGCTACGCGCTACTTATTGCCTCAATTGATGACAAGGTAGTCGGTATGGCAGCCTATCACATTGGCACCATGCTCTATTGCGGAAAATTTATCCAAGTAACTAGTCTATATGTAAAGTCAGAATCACGTAATCAAGGGGTCGCCCATAACCTCCTTACATTCATTGAATCTGATGGAGTCAAACAAAATTGTAATAATATTGTTTTAGACTCCTTCGTTACTAACAAAGATGCCCACGAGATTTACTTCAAAGCTGGCTATGAAGTAAAAACTTATCATTTTATGAAAAGTTTATAGAGGGAGTACTCTTCTCCATTACTGCCTAGGGGGCACAAGCAGAATTAATATTTTTTAAATAAAGAATCGTAGGGGCTGGGTCCTCCCGCCCGAAACAAACTCCGAACCCGATCATTGATGGGCGGGAGGACCCACGCCACCACATTATATTAATGTAAACACTCCGATTAATTCCAAATGTTTAGTGAAGTAAAACTGATCTATCGGTGTTAAAGACGTAAGTTTGTAATCAGCTTTCAGCAATAATTTGGTATCACGTTTAAAAGAATCTGGATTGCAAGAAACCATAATGATTTTACTAACCCTAGATTTAGCTAATTCAATCACCTGATTTTTAGCCCCGTCCCTTGGTGGATTTAATATCACTATATCAAATTTATTTAAATCTTTAGCAAGGACTGGTCGTTTAAAAAGATCGCGGCAGAAAAAGCGAATTTTGTCCGACAGCCCAGATTCCAAAGCCGCATTTTGAGCTGAGGTTACCATTTCCTGAGACCCCTCATAGGCCGCGACCTGATCCACTATTTTTAAGCAATTAAAACTGTAAGGTCCTAAGCCACAAAATAAATCAGCAACACTGGTATCTTGAATTAAATGCCCCGCTATAATCTTATTGATTTGCTCCTCAGCATGCTTGGTAGCTTGCAAGAAACTATTTGCTGGATAATTAACCGCAGAACCAGCAAAGGTAATAATAGCAAACTCATTCTCAAAAATCACAATAGGCTTATCACTATCTTGCGCAAATCTTGCAATATTATTTTTTAAACAAAAATCCTTAATTTTAACTTTATCACTTTTAGTAAAATATTCCCTCGTATGAGCTACCAAATCAATAGCATTATCTAACATCGTTAATGATATCCCGCTTACAATATGTGGCAATTGCAAATCCGCAATAAATACTCGAAGCGGCTCTATCAAGCCATTAATCTCATCAGATGCCACAAGGCATTTAGAGATAGTAACAATATCATTAGTGCCTTCTGCAAAGAAGCCAATTTGTATTTCCGGATCCACAGCAACTTTCAAACTAACTCTTCTTCTTGCAGCAAATCCTGTTTGAACAAGTTCTGTTAAAATTTCACTTTCTATATTTAATTCTGATAGAATATTGCGAGCTATCTGAGTTTTAAAATCAAGATAACTAGTCTCATTCATATGCTGTAGACTACAACCTCCACATTTTGGATAATATAAACAAGCAGCAATAGCGCGATTACTACTCGGCTTGATTACCTCCACTAAATCAGCTTTTACATACTCCTTACTCACATCCCTAATTCGCGCAACCACCTCATCCCCGATCATGCTAGATGGAATATAAATATTTCTCTCTTCATATTTCCCAATACCAATACCGGCTTTATTTATATCAGTGATTGGGAGTGTAATTTTACGACCTAGTTTCATAATAATATATTTAAAGAAATTGCCTATTTGCTTAACATCATACCAAGTCCTATCTATAAATCATAATTTAATATTTTCTGAGTAGAAATTTTGTATAAGAAATCAAGAACTAGCCAAAGCTAATGCGAATTTCTTATATGAAATTTATGCCATAAAATAAATTAGTAAGTTTTGATTTATAGATAGGACTTGGTATCATACATATCATCTTATTTATTGATAGAATTTATACCAAAGTTCATGCCCGAATTAGTTTTACTTTTTACCAGCTCATTTATAGCCGCTACAATTTTTCCAGCTGGGTCAGAACTCGTCTTAGCAGGATTGGCTAAATTGGGGAATCACCACCCAATGTTACTTTTAATCATTGCAACTATTGGTAATGTTTTAGGCGCAATCACTAATTGGTTTATTGGCCTTAAACTACTATACTTCAAAGATAAAAAATATTTCCCACTCTCTCCAAAAACCTTGGAGGGAGCAACTAAACTATACCAAAAATTTGGCCTCTGGTCTTTACTATTTGCATGGCTACCAATCATCGGCGATCCATTAACTTTAATTGCCGGCATCTTTAAAACCAAGTTCTTGCCATTTATATTCCTAGTAACAATCGGTAAGGCGCTCCGATATTATTTTATCATTTGGCTAATCGCTTAACAAACCCAGAGAGAGGCCTATAAAGCATATGATAATATGAAAATGATTGCTTTATCACAATATAATCATTAGCCAATTAGCTAACACCCTAATAAATATTCAAATGTTTGGTCTAGGACTCAGGCACTCGCATCACCAATATGTCTTAACTAATAAACCAAAACTAGATTTCTTCGAAGTCCATACGGAGAACTTTATCGCTAGTGGTGGCGCGTCATTAAATTTTTTAAGCAGAATATCCGAGCACTACCCTCTAAGCTTTCATTGTGTTGGTTTATCTCTTGGATCAATATCTGGGATTGATAAAAAGCATCTTAAAAATATTCAAAATTTAAACGACCAATTCAAACCATTTTTACTCTCTGACCATATCTCCTGGAGCAATAGTAGTAAAGGCACAGCTAATGACTTACTACCCGTGCCTTACACCCTTGATGCGCTGAATGTTTTTTGCGATAATATAAATCAAGTTCAAGATAGCCTCGGCCGAGAAATACTGATAGAAAACCCGTCTGCTTATCTAGAATATAAAGAGGCTGATATGAGAGAAGTCGATTTTATAAATAAGATCGCCGATAAAACTAACTGCTCTATCCTGCTCGATATTAATAATATTTACGTTAGTTCTAAGAATTTTGACTTCGACCCAATCAAATATTTGGATGAGCTGAACATCAATAAAGTCAAAGAAATTCATCTATCTGGCCATGCAATTTATCAATATAAAAATAAAGAAATACGCATTGATACTCACAATACCAATATCTGTTCCAAAGTATTAGAGTTATATAAATATTTCATTCAGAAAACTCCGGCGCAAATACCAACTTTAATTGAGTGGGATGAAGATATTCCAGAGTTCGAAATATTATTTCAGGAAATGCAGAAAGTAAAAAATTACTCATGAGCAAGCTCAAAATAATACAAGATCAATTTATAGATAGCCTCTATCAAGAAGAAAATTCTGCTATCCTAAGTGAGCTCAAAGATGGCCATGCTCCAAAGAGTGAGTTGCTTAAAATTTATCGCAATAACTTAAACTCAGCCTTAACTAACAGCCTAAGAATTACCTATCCGCATATTTACCAATTATTAGGCGATAAAAAATTTCAGCAATATACTAATAAATTTATAACCCAATCACGTTCATTTAGTGGAAATCTTGATGATTATGGTCATAATTTTGCTGAGTTTTTTAAAAACCAAAAAGAAGACTTCTTCTCTGACCTAGCAAGTTTTGAATGGTTAAAACAAAGCTCTTATTTAGCTGCAAATGCCGAGAATCTAGATGCCTCTAGATTACAAACGTTATCCATAGATCAATTACCCAAGATTAAATTCCAACTTGATCCATCCTGCTTCTTATACCAATCAAATTACAATCTATTGAGCAGCAAAAAAGCCAATAAACCTAACATAAGACCTAAATATTTTTTGATTACCAGATCTAGTCTTGAAGTCTACTCCATGTCAATTTCACAAACAGACTTTAATTTTCTTCAAGCAATTAAAGATGGGACCACCTTATCTGATATGCATGACAATAAAATACGAAATATTCAAAATTGTTTAAGTAAATATATTGCTAACCAAATTATATGTAACTTCATAGTATTACTATAGCAGAGTAAACTTGACTTTTAATTAAAAAGTTTAAAATTGAGCATTCGAATTAATAACATTTAAAGAAATATTATGTCTAAAACATCAAAAATTTTAAAATCATTATCTATCATTACAGCAGCTGCTTCAATGACAATTGCATCAACTCAAATGGCTCATGCTGGTAAGAAAAAAGACATGGAGAAATGTTATGGTATCGTAAAAGCTGGAAAAAATGACTGCGCAAGCAGCAACGGATCTCACTCTTGTGCTGCGGCAGCAAAGAAAGACTCTTTAAGCACCGAATGGCTTTTAGTACCAAAAGGAACATGCGATAAAATCGCTAATGGCTCTACAACTGGAAGTAAATAATTTTACTTCTCAAGGACTTAATAAAATTGCAGATCTTTGTAAAAAAGATCTGCAATTTTCTGCAATTTAATGACTAAATTTTATGCTTAAATCTGCTTTAACTAAACTATGTTCTCTTGATAAGAAAATAGTAACCAACTTAGATAAACTACAATTTAGCATAACTGTAATTTGCAGGGTCTGGCTTGCTAAAATATTTTTCTTTTCTGGACTGACAAAATTAAGTAATTGGGACCAAACTCTAATTCTATTTGAGTATGAATATGCCGTACCTTTACTACCAGTCAATATTGCAGCCGCTTTAGCTACAACAGCTGAAATTACTCTGCCTATATTTTTAATATTAGGATTACTAACTCGTTACTGCGCATTTGCACTACTAATTATGATAAGCGTAATTCAATTCGCCGTCATACCACATGATCAACATCTATACTGGATGCTCATGAGTAGCTTTTTAATATTCTTTGGCCCTGGTAAACTATCCTTGGATCATCTTATCAACATAAAGTACAGACACTAACAGCCCGTTCTTAACGCCCCCTACCGGAGCCTGGCTATGCCAGTCACCGACTTCCTCCTCGAGGGGGAAGTAAGTTGTTCACGGCTGGACCGAGCATCTCTTCACCGGCTTCCTAAGTAAGCAATAATACCGCAGTTTCGGACTTCTCCCTCGAGAGGGAAGTCGGAGCTCGATGAAATCGAGCTCCGGAAGGGGGACATTCACCAGAAATATCTCGCCAGAACCTCATAATAAAACACACACCCTACTATAAACTTGCCATGGTTACTAAAAAGTGTTATTCTTAGGGTACAGTTTTAAGAGGCTTGCACAAGATGTCTTGATACTGTTGATAACTCTAACTCATTAACTAAAGGATATACATGCGTAAATTTTTCTCCTCTTTTCTAACGCTCAGAGTGTCAGAAAAGCAATCTAGAGAACAAAGTCCAGAACTATCAGCATTAGAGCAAAAATTACAAGAATTCGACTCTAAGATTGACGAATTTAGATTAACTGTAACAAATAAAAACTCTTTAAAGTCAGAAACAAAAGGGCGACATCAGGAGCTATTATTTGATGTTGCTTCAATTAAAAAAAAATATTATGAGCCAAATGCCGGATCAATGGATGTCGAATCGAAAGTAATTTTACTCGGCGAAATTACTCAAGCCATCTCTTATACTACATCAATGAAACCTGACTCTCTAAATAATAAATTAGAAGAAGCAGTCACCAAGGCTGAAGCAAAAATAGCTGAGTATAGAATAAAGAGCCTGCCACAAAGAACTGCTACACCATCGCCAAATCCAGACGCAACTTCGCAATCAACCGAGCCCTCACCTAAACTCTCGCCTGAGCAAAGAACAGCTCAACTAGATCAGTTAGTCAAAAATTTAAGTAGTGTAGATTTTGATAGCCTAACAAAACAAGGGGAAGCAGGAAAGTTTCTAGGAGAAAAGCTCTCTAAGGAGGAATTTGATTTAATTAAAGGCTTTACTGGAACCATTAAGCAAAAAAGTGTGCTGGCAGGGCTTGAGGATGAAAAAGGTTATTATTCAGTCAAAAAATCTAGTGATAAACAAGGAGAGCACACAACTGTAGGAGATAAGCTACCGAGATCGATCGTAATCACAGAGCAGGATGGCCAATTACAACTAGTAGTTTTAACTAAAAGTAAAGTTGCTGGGGGCGGAAAAGCTGACTCAGTAAAGTTTACTGGTGGAAATACCACAGCCAGTAGAGCCCTAACCTTTACAATCCAAGAAAATGGAAGCTTAGCTATAGGTACAGTTGTCCATAAAACTCCTAACAAAACTAAGGGGGTAGTAACCGATTCATGGTATGAACAAGCCTCAACTGATCCAGTTGATAATGTCAGAAGAGCTCCAAATGGTATGTTTGTAGAAGATGGCGGTAATATTCCAATACAGACGCGAGCAAATGCAGTTTTAGATCCAACACTCGTCAGTCAAAAAGCTACTATAGTGAGCAACCTCATGCAAGCAGGTAGTCAACTCACCTCAATTCATGGTGACATAAAACCAGGTAATATTCTAATCCATCCAGAAAAAGGTGTCCGTATTATTGATTTTCCAATAGATCAGGCTACAGCCAAGCAAACTATCATAGATAAAACCCACTTCCAACCTGATTTCACAGCCAAAAGTATTTCAGACCTCGCAGGCAAAATTCAAAGCCCCACAAGACTTAGCTTTTTAGATGATACAACTGGAGCTTCCTCTCTAGGGTTTATGACACCTGATAAAGAAAATATATATCAAATGAGTTCTCACTACCCTTTGGCTGAGACTCTTGGTGTTGACACAAAATTAAACAATGCATTAATTGCTTCCCTACCTCTAATATCTGGTCTGCATGATTCATTTTTTGTACATGCGGCATCAGATCCAGCTCCGCTATATAATGATAGCTGGGGTTTGTTACAAACAGCAGAAGATATATATACCGCACAAGAACAACCACTCACATTTGAAGATAGAATAGAGTTAGAAGTAATTAAAGGGCTTAAGAAACAGATGCTAGCTGACCTTACTGATAAAGCTGCTACAGTTGATCCTAAAATAACGTCAGAATTAACAACGCTAAATAATCAAATGGGTGCCGTAGATCAGATGCTTGAATCTATTTGTAACAAGCTAAATCAAGCCGACGTCACAGATAGTGAGAAACAAGCCAATATGATAAAGCTACTAACAGCCATGCGATTAGATCCTAGCCTAGACCCTAGCCACACAAGAAGATTAGAAGGAAGCATTGATGCTGTAAGTGAGCCTCGATTAACCGATGCCCAAATTGCCCAAGGAGTACAAGAATGTATGGAAGACATGATCAGTCTAAGGGATGGTCTAATTGACAGAATCGGCGAAGTAACCAATGGCCCAGAAATACAAGCTTTAACCAATGGAATGAATCAAGCATGGAGCCCAAAAGCACTAGCTGCAAAAATGGGGCTTGAAGTTAGTCAAGAAATGGCAGCACCAGAGAAATCTGCTGTAGTTGAACAAGAAGCAGCTGTGGCCCCCCTAAGTATTTCCACACCTCTTCTGAACGTTAATGGTGCAGGAGCTAGTATGCAAGGCGTAGTACCAACGCTTAACCCTGCTCAAGATGTAGAAGATCAGGTGGCAAAAGATAGACCCCTGGGAGGAGTCGACAAAGAATCATTAGCCCAGATAGGAAGAGGCTTGGAAGGTGTGTCATGTGCGAGTACCTCGACTCCTTCTACCTCTCCACCGGCATCATCAAAGCACACCGAAGCAAGTCATCAGCAATCACGGTAATATAATACCAATTCCCATCTTAAAAGCGGTTCTAAGATGGGGCGCTCTAAGGCCGCGCATGCCTTACGCTACGCGGAGGATTTGCCTCTCGGGCAAGTCCTCATACCAACTCACAAAGATGGGATTTGGTATAATTATCTTGTATTGCTTAAATGCTTTGAATATATTGTTACTAACAATTTATTTACACAATAATGATATGAGAACAAAACTTTTGAATGATACATTAACCCAATGGGTAGATGACTATTTTGAACATGCAATCGACAGAATAACAGAGGTTCATGAGGCGTATTCTAAAAGTGATAATCTGCAAGCATTCTTCTTTATTATGTATATTACACCTAAGATGGATATCCCTTCGCATAATGCACAAATTGGGGCATTATTTTCTTCCGACCCGACAGATGACTTTGCAACCTTCGCAAAGGATATGAATTGCATGTGTCAATCTGATGACTTGTCTTATTTAAGAAATTTGCAATTATTCGAGCAAGTATTTAAAGGTCAGATGTGTGAGGTTCCAGCAGGAGATCATGAGGCAAGGTTGCTAATTGAAGAGATGAGAGAAATATTCAAGACAAAATTTATAGATAAGATAGAAGAGTTAGATCAAGATAAAGCATATTTTAATGCTCTGGATCAAAAATATGGTCTAGGAGAATATTTACAATCTAGTATCTCGAAATAAAAGGAGATTTCCCTGTTCTTCTCGCCTGTTCTTCTCGCTCTAGCTTCCCATGAACTTGCTACCCGCTCTGCTACCGCACCTTCTTCCTCTATCGCTAGAATTCTGTATATTATTAATATTAATATTAATAATAAGTTGCCTAACCGAGCTTAATTAAGTTATATCTTTAGACTAACGCTAAAATAAAAACTCATGCAGATTATATCCTGGAATGTTAACTCTGTAAATTCACGCTTGCAGCATTTAGTAAAATTACTTAAGGAAGAGAAGCCGGATGTGGTGCTACTACAAGAATTAAAATGTTTAAGCGAAAAATTTCCCTTTATCGAAATTGAAGAGCTAGGTTATAATATTGCCGGAGTTTATCAAAAATCTTATAATGGCGTGGCCATCCTCAGCAAACATCCAATGGATGACATTAATTACGCCATGCCAGATAATGAAGCAGATGAGCAATCCAGATATATCGATTGCCTAATTTGCTCAGACACTCCTTTTAGAGTCGCTTCGGCCTATGTGCCAAATGGTCAAGAAGTTGGTTCTGATAAATATCAATATAAATTAGGCTTCTATGATAAACTAATCGCCCTTTATCAAACTTATTTGGATCAGGGGGAGGATGTAGTAATAGGTGGCGATTTCAATGTAGCAAATCTTGATATTGATGTTTATGACGTAGAATCATCAAGGGGAAAAATTTGCTTTGAGATTAATGAGCGCAAGAAATTACGCCAATTCATCAATCTCGGACTTTACGATTCATTCCGCCTGCTATACCCAGAAACAAAACAATTCACCTGGTGGGATTATCGAGGAAGTGGGTTTACCCATGATAAAGGTCTTAGAATCGATTATATTTTTGCCTCAAGTAAAATGGCCGATAGAATCAAAGATAGCAAAGTACTAACAGATTTTCGGGCTTTGGAGAAACCTTCAGATCACGCTCCTGTAGCTCTTCTTTTAAACGAAAAATAATTAAATTTATAACCTGCTATACAAGAAGGCTATTGAATTTATAGATAGAGCTCCTATGGTAATTTATGAGTAGAGATAACTCATTATTTTAATAATTCTTTATACCAATCCGATGGCTAATAACATCAAAATTTTCGATACAACACTTAGGGACGGGGAGCAAGCTCCTGGTGCCACATTAACTTTAAACGAAAAAATTGCGATTGCCGAATTATTAGATTTAATGAATGTTGATATCATTGAAGCAGGCTTTGCAATTGCATCTCAAGGTGATTTTGAAGCAGTAAAAAAAATTGCAGAAACAGTTAAAAATGCCACTATCTGCTCACTTGCGCGGGCTAAGTCCATCGATATAGAGCGTGCAGCTGAAGCTATTAAGCCAGCGGCCAATGGTCGAATTCATACCTTTATTTCAACTTCTCCAATCCATATGAAGGCACAAATTAAGATGGATGAGAAAGCAGTGCTTGAGAACGTAAAATCAGCTGTGTCGTTAGCACGGAATTTATGCCCGGATGTTGAATTTTCTGCAATGGATGCAACAAGAAGTGATCGCGATTTCTTATGCAAAGTTTTAGATGTCGCAATTAAAAACGGTGCATCCACGGTCAATATCCCAGATACTGTTGGCTACACAGTGCCAAATGAATATGCGGAATTAATCAGATATATCAAAAATAATGTTGCAAATATTGATAAAGCTATAATCTCAGTTCACTGCCATAATGATCTGGGCCTCGCGGTTGCAAATAGCTTAGCTGCTATTGAAGCTGGGGCTAGGCAAATTGAATGTACAATAAACGGTATTGGTGAGAGAGCTGGTAATGCCGCTATGGAAGAACTAGTCATGATCCTAAAAACTAGGCAGAATATTCTAGATTATCAAACCAATATTAATTGCAAATATTTTGCTAGAGCCTCACGCCTAGTTGCTAATACTACTGGTTTTAATGTTCAAAATAATAAAGCAATTGTGGGAGCTAATGCATTTGCACATGAATCTGGTATTCACCAAGATGGTATGCTTAAGGATCGCAACACCTACGAGATAATTAAGCCTAGCGATGTTGGATTTGCAGAAACATTGCTTGTGATGGGAAAACATTCTGGTCGTCATGCTTTTAAAAATAAATTAACTGAATTAGGCTTTTATCTTGGTGGTCAACAGATCGAGCAATATTTTGTTAAATTCAAAACATTAGCTGATGGCAAGAAAGAAGTTTATGATGAAGATATCATTGCTTTAATAGGTAGTCGTGAGTCATCTGATAAAATTAAATTTACAAACTTGGCGATTAATTGTGGCTCCACAGATAATACTACAGCAGAACTAACATTATCTGTAGATGGACAACAAGTTATCAGAACCGAAACGGGTAACGGTCCTGTTGATGCAATATTTAATGCTATCTATAAAATAGTGCCTCATGATACAAGGCTAGATCTTTACCAAGTTCATTCAGTAACAAAAGGCACAGATGCCCAGGCTAAAGTAACCGTCAGACTGGAAAATAAAGAAGGTAGAATTATTAGTGGCCACGCATCTCACACCGATACAATGGTCGCTTCTGCCAAAGCTTATATTGCTGCCTTGAACAAAATGTTTAAACGCGATAGTGAAAAACCAACAACTCAAAACATCTGTATTTAATTATTTCAATCATGCCTAAAAAAATAAAAGAACCAATTACAACTACAAAAACAGCGAAGCGTAGGAAATTAAAGATTTCTTCAGAGACTGGTAGCTTTGACTTTAATTTAATTGAAGGCACAGAAAAACCAAGTGCTATTGATGTTAGGTCACTTTACAAAGATCATGATGTTTTTACCTATGATCCAGGCTTTATGTCTACAGCATCTTGTATGTCGGCCATTACTTATATTGATGGTGATAAGGGCATTTTGCGCTATAGGGGTTATTCAATCGAGGAATTAACAAATAAGTCGAGCTATATGGAGACTTGCTATTTATTGCTAAATGGCGAACTACCTGCACGAAAAGAGTTAGCTCAATTTAAAAGCGACATTAACCACCACACAATGGTGCATGAGCAATTACAGATTTTATATCGTGGTTTCCCAAGAAAATCTCATCCTATGGCAATTTTAATTGGTGCGGTTGCTTCATTATCTGCATTCTATCACGATCACACCAATGTTTATAGCAAAGAAGATCGTGACTTAGCTTGCATCAAAATGATCGCAAAAATGCCAACATTAGCTGCAATGGCTTATAAATATTCTATTGGCCAGCCATTCATATATCCAAAAAATGACTTATCACCAGCTGGTAATTTTTTACGCATGATGTTCGCCGTACCATGCGAAAAATATAAGGTTAATTCCACTTTGGAAAACGCCATTGATAAAATTTTAATCCTGCATGCTGATCACGAGCAAAATGCTTCCACCTCAACAGTCCGAGTTTCGGCATCATCAGGAGCTAACCCATATACATGTATTGGTGCTGGTATATCATCACTTTGGGGCCCAGCGCATGGAGGCGCAAGTGAGGCTGTAATTAATATGTTAGCTGAAATTGGCAATAAGAAAAATATTCCTGCATTTATCAAAAAAGCCAAAGATCCTAAAGATCCCTTCAGATTGATGGGCTTTGGTCATAGGGTATATAAAAACTACGATCCAAGAGCACATGTTCTTAAAAAATCTTGTATGGAAGTATTAGAAGAACTTGATGTCAAAGATCCATTACTTGATGTTGCACTGGAATTAGAAAAAATTGCACTTAAGGACAGTTATTTTATAGAGCGAAAACTCTTCCCAAATGTTGATTTCTATTCAGGCCTTATTTACAAAGCTCTAAATATCCCTATCAATATGTTCACCGTTATGTTTGCTATGGGCAGAACCGCAGGTTGGGTTGCGCAATGGAAAGAAATGATGGAAGATACTGATACTAAAATTGCAAGACCAAGGCAAATTTATATTGGCAAAAAATCACGTAAATATAAGTCTATTTTACGCCGGTAGCTGTATCCAAAGATTAAATAAGACAAGGCATTAAAAAAGAATTATATAATTGTAATGGTTGGATCCATTTTTAAAGGTCCCCCCTCGAATCAATTTAATGAAAATACCCAAACACAATTTGGGCTATCCTTGGGCTGATACCATTTACCTTAGCTAAATCATCGATCGGTGCATTCTTTATGGCATCGATACCACCAAAATGCTGAATCAAAGCTTTACGTTTGCTTGGACCAATTCCAGTTATATTATCCAGGTCAGATTTAAGTGAGGCTTTATCACGTTTTTTACGTAATTTTGAAATAACAAATCTATGCACCTCATCTCTTATCGTTTGAATATAATATAAGATTTCTTTCTCGGTAATTATAAAATAATCTCGTATGTCATTACAAAAACGCTCTTTGCCTTTATTGCGCTCCTTGCCTTTGGCTATACAGAAAAATGGAAAATCTGGGATTTCCAATTCTACAAACACTTGCTTCGCAACACTAGCTTGCCCCCTCCCGCCATCAATTAAAACTAAATCAGGCCAACTGTTTTTTTGATTATCCGGGTCTTCTTTGATTAAACGAGTAAAGCGCCGCGTCAAAACTTCATACAACATAGCATAATCATCACCTCTCGCCATGTCAGATACTATATCAAACATTCGATAATTAGCCTTATCAAAACCATCTTTATTAGCAGAAATCATAGCGCCAATAGGAAAAGCTCCACTCATATGTGAATTGTCATATACCTCAATTCGCCTTGGCACTTTAATCAAACCAAATACATCCTTTAAGCCTTGATAAATTTTATCAATATCATATTTAGCTTTTAATTTATTTATTAAAGCAAGCCGCGCATTGCGCTCCACAATATCTAATAATTGCCTTTTCTTACCTTGTTTTGGCTGCTGGATTGTAACTTTGAATTTCTGTGATTCTGATAATAGCTCAGATAGCAGACCTTCATTTTCTAATTTAATATTAGTGAGAATAGTCTTTGGAATATCATTGTTGCTATAAAATTTCTTAAAGAAATATTCATAAATTTCACTCTTACTAAAATCATCAGCATGCTCTAATAAAATTGCTCTATTACCATAACTAATACCGCCCCTGTAAAAAAACACTTCTGCAATATGCTGATTATTTAATTCCGCAAAAGCCACAACATCAAAATCTATAATCTCTAAATCTGTAATATTCTGTTTTTCTAATACCGAATTTATAGCCTTAATTCTATCTCTTAACAAAGCTGCTTTTTCATAGTCCTCAGAATCTGCTAGAATATTCATTTGCTCAATTAAATCACTTCTAATATGCCTAGCATCACCCGATAAGAATCTAGAAACCTGATCAATTTGCTTTTGATAACCCGCTTTTGATACAAGCTTCATACAAGGCGCCGTACATCTTTTGATATGATATTCTAAACATGGGCGCGTGCGTGATTTAAAATCACTATCACTGCACCCACGAATTAAGAAACTTTGCTTAAGCAAATCTATAATTTTACTGACATCATAAATATTGGCAAAAGGTCCAAAATACTTACCAAGGATTTTTTTCTCACCACGATATTTATAAATTCCTGCAAAATCATCATCCGTATTGAAATAAATATAAGGAAAAGATTTATCATCTTTTAACCTGATATTATATTTCGGATTTAAAGTTTTAATTAAATTAGCTTCCAGCAATAATGCTTCTTTTTCTGATTTGGTTTCAATAATTTCAATATCATCAATGCTAAGCACCATTTGCTGCAAACGCCGAGTTAGTTGATCTAATTTTGAATATGATG